>CAMPIK010000059.1 GCA_946886325.1 uncultured Shinella sp. | reverse complement strand
GGGTATTGAAGAGCGTCTATAAGCTCGGGCGGCCGGAACGCGTGTCTGTCGTCAAGGAACTGCTCCGAACGCGGAAGATCGTGCTCGATCGTCCGGCCGTTGAAGCAGGCCTCGCAATCCTGGAGGCAGGCGGCGACTTTGCGGATGGTGCCATCGCATTCGACGGCGCGCGCCTTGGCGGCGAGACCTTTATTACGTTCGACAGACGCGCGGCCGATCTGCTGCGGAAAAGCGGGCACGACTGCCGTCTTCTTGCCGCGCAATCCGGCTAGGAAGCATAGCGTATGTTGATCTCCCCTCTTCGGCGTTGCACAATAGCTCTGAAAACATCTGTCATCAGGAGGTGTCTCCGATGAGCGACAAGCAGGCGGGCCTCAAGCCCCGCATAGCCACCAAGCCAAAGCTCGAACGGCCGAAGCTCTACAAGGTCATCCTCGTCAACGATGACTACACGCCGCGCGAATTCGTCATCGGCGTGCTGATGGCCGTCTTCCGCATGAGCGAGGAGGCCGGGTACCGGGTGATGATGACGGCGCACAAGCTTGGAACCTGCGTCGTGGTCGTCTGCGCGCGCGATATCGCCGAGACGAAGGCCAAGGAAGCGACGGACCTTGCCAAGGAGGCTGGCTTTCCGCTGATGTTCCAGACGGAGCCCGAGGAATAGCGCCGTTTCAGGCTTTCTTAGCCGGTCGCTGTCAGGATGTCGCGACAAGGAGACCGGCATGGCCGAAGACGCGGCAACCTGGCACTATTTCGTCGCCTTTTTCCTGTTCCTGGTGCTCGGCGCCCTGGGCCATGTCGCGCGCGCCGTTTTCAACGTCTATCCCGACCGGCTGTCCGACAAGCCGATGATGGATCTCCTCATCAGCGACGGCTACGACACGGGCGACCGCCTCTTCGGTACGGAATATGACGATGGCGGCTACTACCGCCTCGATTCCTGGCGCAACTTCCGAAACGCCACCATGATGTCAGGGCTTGCCGGGATCGTCATCATGCTCGTGTCCGACGAGGCCTCTGCCGCAATCGCCGCCGGCATCGACCTATGCCTCGCCTTTCTCTGGGACCTGTTCCTCTTCAGGGTCGATACGGTCACGGCGCTTTGACGATCACCGCGTCGTTGCGCACCTGATAGCCCGTCTTGTCCTGCCGGAAGCCACAGGCCGCGTAGAAGGCGTGCGTCGCGGGATCCTTCTTGCCCGTTAGGAGCATCACTTTGTAGCAGCCTTGCGCAAAGGCCTGCGCAATCGCGTGTCGAAGAACCGCCTTGCCGGCGCCGCGCCGACGTTGGTCGCTCCTTGTCACGACATTCTCGATCAGCGCATAGGGCGCGCCGCCGCGCGTCAGGTTCGGGATCACGACAAGCGTGCAGGTCGAGACGAGCGCATCATCCTCGAAAGCGGCGAGGATCGACATGCCGGGACAGGCGAGGATGTCATCGAGGCGGCGCACGGCCAGGGCTTCGGCAAGCGGCGGGTCCGCCGGGTTCAGTTCCGCATAGAGCGCAAGCAGGCCGGCGAGGTCGCTTCGACCCACCGGGCGTATCGACGGGCCTGTTTCCATCGTCACGGGGTCTTGCCGCCGAAGAGTTTCTTCAGCATGTCGGCCATCGGCCCCGTTTCCGGCAGCTTCTTCGGCTGGGCATGGTTGCGGGCCTGGTGCACATGCGATTGGCTGGCCGGCTTCTTCTCCGCCTTCGGCGCGTCTTCGGCCTTGCCGCCGGTGGCAAGCGCCAGCTTGTTCATGAACTGGCTTTCCTCGCCGCGCACCAGCATGTCGATGCTGAGGCCGATCTCGTCGAGCAGCGGGTCGAGCCAGACGGCGTCGGCCTTGGCGAAATCGCCGAGCACATGGCCGGTCACGCGCTCCTTGTCGCCGGGATGGCCGATGCCGAGTCGCAGGCGGCGATAGTCCCTCCCGCAATGGGCGTCGAGCGACTTGATGCCGTTGTGGCCGCCATGGCCGCCGCCGGTCTTGATGCGCGCCTTGCCGGGCACGAGGTCCAGTTCGTCATAGATCGCGATGATGTCCTTCGGCGCGAGCTTGTAGAAGCGCATCGCCTCGCCGACCGCCTCGCCGGAGAGGTTCATGAAGGTCTGCGGCTTGATCAGCAGCACCTTCTCGCCGGCGATCTCGCCCTCGGAAATCTCGCCCTTGAACTTCTTCGACCAGGGTGAAAAGGGATGTTTGCGGTGGATGGCATCGACGGCCATGAAGCCGATATTGTGCCGGTTGCCGGCATATTTCTGCCCCGGATTGCCGAGGCCGGCGATAATCAACATGGTTCTTCCGTCCTTCCCGCCTGGGACCTGTCAGTGGTTGTCTTCACCACAGGGAAACGCTCGGGAAGTCAACCGCGTCCGACTATTTTGCGACGCCGTTATGTGCTGTCCGGGCGTTTGGCGGCAGTCCGTAGTCGGTGAAGATGCGGTCCTGGCTGCCGTCGAGAATGAGCGCGTCCAGCGCAGACTGAAGGCGCTCTATGATATCCTCCGGCGTATCCTTGTGGCAGGCGATACCGTAGACTTGGCCGGCCATGGTCAGGGCCTTCTCGACGGCGAGGCCGTCGCCGAGCATCTTCTCGTAGGTCTTCATCGATGTCGGCATCAGGTCGATGCGGCCGCTGAGCAGTTTGCCGACTGTGAGGTCGACGTCGGCCGCAAGGTCGATATTGGTGAAGCCGATCTGTTCGAGCGCTTCGACGGCGAAGTCTCCGCGCTGGGAGCCCACACGCATCTCGCGGGCTTCGACCAGCGTCGCAGGTGCTGCCTTGCCATCCTTGCGCTTCACGAGGACCATCTGATCCTTGAGAAGCGGTGTGACCCAGAGAAAGCGCGGGGCACGATCGCGATTGTAGCCTGTCGTGAAGACGCAATGCATCGGCTGGCTTTCGGCCAACGCAATCGCGCGTGCCCAGGGCATGATGTCGATCGTGTAGTCCAGTCCCGCGGCGGCGGCGATCCGGTGGACCTGCTCGACCGCAATGCCGGTGATCTCGCCGTCCTTCGAATAGTTGAAGGGCGCATATTCCTCGGTCACGAACTTGATCTCGTCGGCGAAGGCCGGCGGGGCGGCGGCGAGAACAAGCGCAAATATCAGTCTCTTCATCGCGGTAACCCCATCTTGCAGGACATGCCCTAGGACGTGCTGGCGACCTTCAGCAGAGGCGATGCGCTGGCGGCCAGTTGGTCGAGCTTGTCGATCAGGTCGTCCAGCGGCAAGGGCCGGCTGAACAGGTAGCCCTGGCCGAAATCCAGGCCCATGCGGCAGAGTATATCCCATTGTTCGTCGGTTTCGATCCCCTCTGCAACGACGGCGCATCCCATCTGGTGGGAGATGGTGCGAATGCCCTCGATCAGCATGCGGCTCTTGCGGCTGACGTCGGGCTGGTCGCTGGAGAGCGAGCGGGTGAAGGACTGGTCGACCTTGACGATATCGACCGGGAAACGGTTGAGATAGCTTAGCGAGGAGTAGCCGGTGCCGAAATCATCGAGCGCGATACGGCATCCGAGCGCGCTCAGCGCATCCAGAACCTCGCGGATAACAGGATTGTCGAGCATCAGCACCGCCTCGGTGATCTCGACGACGATGCGGGCGGGCGTAATGCCATTGTCGAGCAGGAGCGCTGCAAGCCGCGCGGGAAGGGCCGGTTCGAACTGCAGCGGCGAGAAGTTGACGGCGAGATAGGTGTCGGCGAGGCCCTCCAGCCGCGAGATCGCGGCGAGGTTGGCGATCGCCTTTGAAAGGATCACGTCGCCGATGCGCGTGATCGTGCCGTTCTCCTCGGCTATGCCGATGATTTCCGCGGGCGGCAGGATGCCGCGATGGGGGTGGTCGAGGCGCATCAGGGCCTCGAAGCCGGCGACGCGTCCGTCCGAAAGTGCCACGATCGGCTGCAGGAAGGCGGTGAACCAGTCGTCGCGCAGGCCCTGCTCGATGCACTGCTCCATCTCCAGCCGCTTGCGGGCAATATCGACCATGTTGCTGTCGAAGAGCTGGATGCCGTTCTTGCCGCTGCGCTTGCGCGCATACATGGCCATGTCGGACTTCTGCAGCAGGTCGGCGGCCGTCAGCGCATGGTCGGGATAGATGGCGATGCCAATGCTCGCGCTGACATTCAACTCGCTGCCATTGACGATGATCGGCTGCCGGAGACTGTCCGAAAGGCGGTCGCAGACGTCGATCGCCAGTTGCCGGACGTCGGGAGAGCGCAACAGGATCGCGAATTCGTCACCGCCGAGCCGGGCGATCCGGTCGTCGAAGCGAAGCTGGCGGCGAAGACGGGCTGCCACCTCGCAGAGCACCGTGTCGCCGGCCGCATGGCCGAGATTGTCGTTGATCCCCTTGAACCGGTCGAGATCGACGAAGAGGCAGGCGAGCTTGTGGCCCTTCTCGCCGCTTTCGGCGATCATCTCGTCGAGAATGGATTCGAAACCCTGGCGGTTGAGAAGGCCGGTCAGGTGGTCGGTGATCGCCTGGCGATGGTTGCGGTTCTCGGCCTCCTTGAGGTCCGTCACGTCCGTCATGACAGACAGCGACAGGGCACGCTTCTCGCTGCTTGCCGCAACACGGGTCTCCAGGATCAGCACGTCCATCAGCGTATCGTCGGCCCGGCGGAAACGCACGGTCACTTCGCAGATCCCGCCATCTTCGCCGGTATTGTCGAAGCGCTCGAGATAGGTGTCGCGGCAGGCCGCATCGACGAAGGAGACGAAGTCCCGGCCGATGACGGCGTCCCGCTTGTAGCCGGTCGCGACCAGCCAGTAGTCGCTGACGGCGGTGATGCGGTTTTCTGTGTCGATCGAGAAGAGCATCGACGGCGTCAGGTTGTAGATATCCGTCGCCCTGGCATGGGCAAGCTTCAGCTCCTGCTCCTCGCGCTCGAGCTTCGTCTGCATCTCGTTGAAATTGTGGGCGAGATTGCCCATCTCGTCGTTCGAGGTCCAGTCCACGTGATGGCGCGAGCCGAGCCGCCGCGTCGCCTCGATCGCCGCTGTCAGCTTCATCAGCGGTCGGATGATGGTGATGCGATTGCCGATGATCGCGGCGATGAAAAGAATGCCGACGGCGAAGATGAAGATCGCGAAGATCGCCATCTCGTCCCTGGTGAAGCGCGAGAAGGGGCCGTCGCGGGTGACCCATATCTCCGCGGTTCCCACCTTGCGGATGCCGTCGCTCGCCTGATGCAGGATATCGGCGGTGACCACCGATTGCGACTGCTCGGGCGTGGGGCGGATTTCGGGACGCTGGATGTCGATGACATCCGACGTGTCGCGGACGCGCACGAAGCTGATGTTGGAACCCGCCTGCAGGGCGCTGACGATCTGCCGGATGCTCTCGCGGTCGAAGTCCCACAGCGGTTTGCCGAGAGCCTGGACATTGGCCTCAAGCAGGATTTCGGTGTTCTGAAGACGTTCGCGCGCGACGCGGTCGGACGACAGGACCAGGAAGAGCACGAACAGCGGAGCGACGAAGACCAGGAACGCGCCGATGACGATTGCGATGAACCGGCTTTCCACCGAGTGCATCTTCATGGCCTTGCCCCCTCGATCAATCCCTCATGCCCCCGCATCGCCTGTTCTCTCGGCCTTTTGTCAGGATGTCGTGAGGGCAGAGCGTTTCATCAAAACCTTAAATGTTGCTGAAATCGACAACCGAAAATTGGCATGGCAATTCAACGATGCCGCTACGTGAGGTCGTGCGGTTCGTCATCTGCCGGATTTGACAAAAGAAAAACCCGCACCGTTGCCGGCGCGGGTTCTGTGGGCCTTACTGGAAAGAAGGCTTATTCTTCGCTTGCGGACTCGTCTTCCGCTTCATCCTTCACGCCGCCAGCCGGGCTGACGATCGTCGCGATGGTGAAGTCGCGGTCGGTGATAACAGGGCTCGTACCCTTCGGCAGCTTGATGTGCGAGATGTGGATGCCGTCGCCGATCTTGAGGCCGGTGAGGTCGGCCGTCAGGAATTCCGGAATGTCGGAAGCGGGCGCATGGAGCTCGACTTCGTGGCGAACGACGTTCAGGACGCCGCCGATCTTGATGCCCGGGGACTTCTCTTCGTTGACGAAGTGAACCGGAACCTCGACGATGACCTGGGTGTTACCCGAGACGCGCAGGAAGTCGACATGCATGGTGAAGTCGCGGACCGGATCGAGCTGATAGTCCTTCGGCAGGACCTTGATCTTCTCGCCGTTGACGTCGATCGTGGCGACCGTCGTCTTGAAGCCACCGGCATGGATGCGCTGGGTGACGTCCTTGGTCGACAGGGCGATCGACAGGGGGGACTGCTTGTCGCCGTAGATGACTGCAGGAATAAGACCGTTGCGGCGAAGTTCACGGGAGGACCCCTTACCAACCCGTTCGCGCGTTTCGGCCTTGAGCTCGTAGGTATCGTGGCTCATGGCATTGACCTTTCAAAGTGTTATTGGAGAGCTTCGCACGGAAGGGCAGCGCCCGACCGTCCAAAACTTGAGGATTTCGTGAAAGCCTCATCCGCGTTGCCTCCAAGGGTGTCTACGCGAACGCGCGCTCGATAACCGAGAAATGCCGGAAATGCAAGGGTCGCCCGCCGATTGACAGGCGAAGGGGGCCGGAGGATGCTGGCCGGCGACATTAGAGCGAAATTCGGGAGCGACCGTCATGCGTCTTCGTGCAACCCTCCTTGCGGGGCTCTCCCTGATCGCGCTCTCTTCGCCGGTACAGGCGGCCGATGTCTCTGCGAGCGGTGCCGAGGCGATGCAGCAGGCGCTCACCCGCTACCTGCCCAAGGACCTCGTGGAGGCCGGGCTCGTCACGGTGCGGGCGGCGACGAGCTTCTACGAACTGCGCCTCGATCCATCCGCCCTTTTCGCCGACGCCGATCCGCAATCGGTGTCCATCAGCGGGCTGAAGCCATTTGTGCATTATGTCCGACCCTTGGACGGCGGGCTCTATTCCGTCGAATCGAGCGAAAATCTGGATATTCGCGGCACGTTCAATGGTGGCGCAGAGGTGACCTCCTTCACCTATCTCATAGACACGATGAAGATGACCGGTGTCTACGATCCGGAGATTTCCTATTTCAGGAACGGCGAGTTCACCGCCCGAAGTGCACGCGTCACCACCGAGACCCCGACGCAGAGCGTCGAGGCGAGCTTCGGCGAGATGGCGATGACCGTCGCGGCTGTCAAGGCGGACGACCAGACGCTGGACCTGACCTCCACCGGCTTCCTGAAGGCCTTCGCCGAGACGATCGTCGGCAAGGAGACTGGTCGCGTCGAGATCGCTGCGGACACCGTCGACATCGACGTCAGGATGGACGGCGCGCGCTACAAGGCGCTCCAGGACATCGTCTTCTTCGTTCTCGACAATGCCGACAAGCAGTCGCTGCCTCCCGCAGAGGCCGGGCGTCTCAAGGAGATGTTGCGCGCCGTACTGCCGGTCTTCACCGATCTTCAGGAAACGATCGCGGCCAGCAACGTCAACGTCGTCACGCCGCAGGGCGCGTTCAGCATCGACAAGGTCGGCTACCGGATCGGCATGAACGGCATCGCGCCATCGACGCGCGTTTCGTTCGGCTTCAGCGCCGACGGGCCGCGACCGCCGGCGGGCATCATGCCGGATGCCTTCCTGCCGGCAGTGCCGACCACCGCCCGTTTCGACATGGCGATCACCGACCTCAACCTCGAAGGGGCGGTTCACTATCTGCTCGACAATGCCGACTTCACCGGCCAGACCCAGTTGACCGAGGCGCAGAACAAGGAACTCGGACGCATCGTGCTGCCCGGCGGCGCGATGAACATCGCGTTCGACGCGGTGGAGGCGAAGTCGGAGATCTACGATGTGCGGCTCAACGGCCGGATGACCGTCTATCCCGAAGAGAAGGGACGGCAGAGCGTCGAGGTGACGATCATCGCCCGCGACTTCGACAAGACGGTCGCCTTCCTCCAGAAGAATGCCGGCATCGTGCCGCAGTTCGGTCAGGCGGCCTTCGTGCTGCTGATGGTCAAGGGGTTCGGCAAGGACCAGGGCGACGGCAGCCAGCGCTGGGACGTGGCCGTGAACGAGGCCGGCAAGGTTCTGATCAACGGTAATCCGCTTCCGTTTCAGCCGTAAGGTCCTCGCGGCCGCACGGCCGCTGCCGGCGCATCGGCCATTGGACCGGACGTCATCCCGTCGAATTTCACCAATTGCTAACCTTGTGTCGCGTGAAATCGGACGCGGACAGAACTTTTTCACGACCGGCATCGTAAGCAGGACAGGTTGAGGGGAATATCATGCTCACGGTCCTGTCCTGTATCGCAACTGAACACGACTTACTTTTTCTGGGCGTTGCCATCATCGTCTGTGTGCTGGGCTCGGTGCTGACGATGCGGCTCTATGCCCGGGTGCGCCGCACCCAGGGTATCCAGAAATGGAACTGGCTCTTCATGGGCGGGGTGATCGGCGGCTGCACGATCTGGTCGACGCATTTTCTCTCCATGCTCGGCTACCAGCCTTCGATCGAGCACGCCTATGACGCAGCGCTGACGCTGGCGTCCCTCGGCCTCATCATCGCGACGACGACATTCGGCCTCTTCATCACCGCGATCTTCCGAAGCGGGCCGACCATCGAGGCTGGTGGTGCCGTCATGGGAGCCGGCATCGCCGCCATGCACTATCTCGGCATGGCCGCCTACCAGTTTTCCGGCAGCATCGTCTACGACCCGATATTCGTCGTGGCATCGGTTGTGCTCGGCATTGCCTTCGGCGCCGTGGCGACCAACCGGATCGCCCGGCCGGTGACGCGCTTCTGCAAATATGGCGGCGCCGCTGGCATGATCCTCGCCATCGCGACGATGCATTTCACCGCGATGGGCAGCGTGACGCTGGTTCTCGATCCGGGCGTGGATGTTTCGCAGCACGTCATTTCGACCCATCTGCTGATGTTCCTGGTGCTCGCCGTCATGTTCGTCATGCTGGGGCTCGGAGCCTCGACCTATGTGATCGACCTTCATGCCACGACCGTCGCGGCCGAACGCTACCGTCATCTCTCGCTGCACGATCCGCTGACAGCCCTGCCGAACCGGGCGGGCTTCACCGAACTCCTGAACGACGCGATCGACGGACAGGGGGATGACACCGCACGGGTCGCCGTCATCTCCATCGATCTCGACCGGTTCAAGGAGGTCAACGACGCGCATGGCCATTCGGCCGGCGACGCGGTGCTGCGGGCCGTCGCGAACCGGATGCAGGCCGTCCTCCAGCTAGGCGAAGTCGTGGCCCGGGTCGGCGGCGACGAGTTCATCGCGCTCACCGGCAACTTCTTCCTGAAATCCGACGCTGCCGCCTTCGCCAAGCGCCTGGTGGAGGAGATCCGCAAGCCGGTCGAATGGGAGGACAAGGTCTTCCTCGTCGGCTGCAGCATCGGCATCGCGCTTTTTCCGGTGAACACGCGCGACCGCGAGGAACTGCTCGCGCAGGCCGATCTCGCCATGTACCGGTCGAAGACACAGGGCAACAATTCCATCTCCTTCTACGATGCGACGATGGACGACCGGGCGCGCGACCGAAGCGCGCTGGCGATCGATCTGAGGCGGGCGCTGGAAAACGGCGAGTTCGAGCTCTACTACCAGCCGCAGAACGACACGACCTCGCGCGAGGTCATCGGCTTCGAGGTACTGTTGCGCTGGCGGCATCCGACACGGGGCATGGTCTCGCCGGTCGAGTTCATCC
>CAMPIK010000058.1 GCA_946886325.1 uncultured Shinella sp. | reverse complement strand
TCGCCGGTGCCGAGCGTGGCGACGACGATCGCCTGGGTCTCGCCGCGGGTGAAGAGCGCCGAACCGTGCGTGCGCGGCAGGATGCCGACTTCCGAGACGATCGGACGGACGGTTTCGAGATCGCGGCCGTCGATGCGGCTCTTGGTGTCGAGGATGTTCCAGCGGACGATCTTGGCCTGCAGGTGCTTGAAGACGGCGCCGATGACTTCGTTCGAATGAGCCGGCTCCGCACCCTCAGGGAAGAAGTGCGCCTTGACCTTCGCCTTGACGGCGTCGACGGCGGCGTAGCGGGCTGCCTTTTCGGTGATCTTGTAGGCCGAGCGCAGTTCGGTTTCGGCAATGCCGAGCATTTCGGCTTCGAGCGCGGAATGGTCTTCCGGCTGGAAGTCGCGGGGTTCCTTGGCGGCGACTTCGGCGAGCTTGATGATCGCGTCGATGACCGGCTGGAAGCCCTTCTGGCCGAAGACGACGGCGCCGAGCATGACGTCTTCCGCCAGTTCCTTGGCTTCGGACTCGACCATCAGGACGGCTTCCTGCGTGCCGGCGACGACGAGGTCGAGGCTCGATTCGTCCATCTCGTCGAGATGCGGGTTGAGCACGTATTCGCCGTTGATGTAGCCGACGCGCGCGCCGCCGATCGGGCCCATGAAGGGAACGCCCGAAAGCGTCAGCGCTGCGGAAGCGGCGACCATCGACAGGACGTCCGGATCGTTCTCCAGATCATGCTGCATGACGGTGACGACGACCTGCGTGTCGTTCTTGTAGCCATCGGGGAAGAGCGGGCGGATCGGACGGTCGATCAGGCGGGAAACCAGCGTTTCCTTTTCCGACGGACGTCCTTCGCGCTTGAAGTAGCCGCCCGGGATCTTGCCGGCGGCATAGGTCTTTTCCTGGTAGTTGACGGTGAGCGGGAAGAAATCCTGTCCGGCCTTCGGGGCCTTCGCCGAAACGACGGTGGCGAGAACGACTGTCTCGCCGTAGGTGGCGAGAACCGCGCCGTCAGCCTGGCGGGCGATCTTGCCGGTTTCGAGCTTCAGCGGGCGGCCTGCCCATTCGATTTCGACCGTGTGGGTATCGAACATATCTTGTCCTTCGTATGCGTTCGTTCGCCCCGCCGCCGTGAAGGCGCGAGAGGGACCGACCGCATTTCATGACGCATCATGGGCAAGACAACGGGAGGCTTCGTTCAGCGGCGCCCTTCGGGCCGGCCGGCCATCGCGCCTGGCGCGTCGCCGGATCAGGCGAGCGCCTGAAGCATCCTGCAATCCTGCCCCATGACAGGTCATCGGTTGGTTCCGCAGGACCGGCCCATCCGGCCTGCTGGAGACTGTCTGCCGAGGGATCGTTGCGACGAGCCGGCCGGCAGGAAACGGATCGCATGATCCGCAAAAACGATCGGCGGGCGCCTGAGGGCAGCCCGCCGGTCATCAAGGCTTAGCGACGGATGCCGAGGGCACCGATCAGCTTGGTGTAGCGTCCTTCGTCCTTCTTCTTCAGATAGTCGAGAAGGGAACGGCGCGAGGAAACCATCTTGAGAAGGCCACGACGGGAGTGGTTGTCCTTCTTGTGGCCCTTGAAGTGTTCGGTCAGGTTGTTGATGCGTTCCGTGAGGATTGCGACCTGGACTTCCGGGGAGCCGGTATCGCCTTCGGTCGTTGCATATTCCTTGACCAGAGCGGTCTTGCGCTCAGCAGTGATCGACATCGGTTATCCTTTCTTGAATGGAGGACTTGGGTCGCCAAAAGCCGGGATGTCGTCCAGCCTTGGCCGTGAATGCAAACCGGGCCTGCCCGGATGCTGGCGTGCCTATAAACCATTCATGTCTGAAAGGGAAGGCCCGTCATACGGCCGACGCAAAGGCTCACCGCTGGTCCGACGGAGGGGTCGGCGCGGCGTCTCCCGCATCGCCCTTGGTGTCGCAAAGAATGTAGTTGCCGAACACCCATCCGATGCGCTCGCCGAAGCGATTGACGAGCAGCCAGCGCTTCGAATTGTGCCGCGTCTCGTCGACGGGATCGACGCGCATGCCGTTCGAAAGTGTCGTCAGGATGTCGCCGTTCGGCGCGGCGCGCACATTGAGCGGCGTGCCCGTCGGATCGTTGACGAGGCACCGGCCTTCGTCCTGCTGCGCCCGGCCAACACCCGCGACGCTCATGGTGGCCGCCGCCGTAGCCAAGACAAGACTCCATCTGAGAGGACCCCTGCCCATGTTCATCCGGCCTCGTCGAAGTCGTCGGCCTTCGGCGCTTCCCGCAGCTTGCCGACCGGTATGGTGACGTTCCACTCGATGCCGTCGTCATGCATCGTGCGCTGGAGACGCGCATCGAGTGCCATGCCCAGCATGCGTTCCAGCACCAGGCTGCCGAAGCCCTTGCGCGACGCGGCCGCATCGTCCGGTCCGATATCGGCGCCATGCTCCCGCCAGGTCAAGGCCAGGCTTTCCTCGTCGATCGTCCAGCGCAGTTCGACCCGCCCGGTATTGTTGGCGAAGGCGCCGTATTTCGTCGCATTGGTCGACAGTTCATGCAGCGCCATGCCCAGCGTCTGGGATGTCTGCGTGTCGATCCGCACCGTCGGCCCCTCAATTTTGACGCGGCTGGCGTCCTCGGGCACGAAGGGCTTCAACTGGTTGCGGGCGAGTTCGGCGAGATCGACGCCCTGCGCGGCATTGGCGATCATCAGGTCCGTCGAGCGCGCGAGACCGGCGACGCGCTTGCGGAAGGCATCCGCAAAATCGGCCGCGGAATCCGTACCGCCGGCGGACTGGTTCAGCATCGCCTGGATGACGGTCAGCTGGTTCTTGGAGCGGTGCGCGACCTCGCGCATCAGGAAGCGGACCTCGCTTTCCGCCTTGGTGCGGGCATCGGCCGCTTCGGACAGCGCCGTCGAGACGGTCTCCAGTTCGGTGATGACATGGCGCCGCTCGGGGATGCGCTCTCCCATGCCGAGGCGGCGCGCATCGCGGGCGAGCTGGCGCACGTCACGCGACAGAACCCGGGCGATCATGAAGGCACCCACCGCCGCCAGCACTGCGAAGACGGCGCCACCGATCATCAGCCACAGAAGCGACGACACAGCCGGCGCCTGAACATCGGACGCCTTCGCCCAGGCGATCATCCGCCACCCGGTCAGGGCGGAGAATTCCGTGACGACCTGATAATCGATGCCCTCGTTGCGCACGCTTCCGACACCGAGACGCAATGCCGGGACGACCTGCAGGAAGAACGGCTTGCCGGTCGCGTCGGAATTCATGTCGGAGGTGACGATGACATGCCCCTTTTCGTCCAGCACGGCAGCGCTCCAGCCGGGCGAAAGGATATCGCGATTGACGGCCTTTGCGAGGCTATCTGCATTCTGGGTCAGCGTCAGCAGCAGCGTCTCGCCATTGCGCAGACGGACCGGCAGATAGACGTTGAACACCCACTTCTGCGCCGTCCTGCCATAGAAGAGACCGGAAACCGTTCGCTCCGCACGCTCAAAGGCGCGCGTCGCCGATTCCACGTCGGAAACCTTGCGGAGCTGGGTGTCAAAAGGCACCCGCGTGTTCAGGAGCTGGTTGAAGTTCCGGTCGACGACCAGGAAATGGCTGTCGGTCTCTTCCAGCGCCTTGGCGGCCTGGGCATGCAAGGCGCGGAAATTCGAGGTTTCAAGATGTTCTGATGTCGCGAGGAAATTCAGCGTCGAGAACATGCCCGTCACCTCGCGCTCGACCACGCGATTGACCGAACCCGTCGAGGTGCGCAGCAGCGATTCGAAGATGCGTTCCTGCGCCTCGTTCGTCCGCTGCAGGACCATGATGGCGTAGATGAAGGGCGGAATGACCGCGACGAGAATGAGGCAGACGAGATAAAAGGCAAAGGGATGCCGGACCCGTCCGCGACGATCCGGTGCCTGGCGCTCCCGCGCGGTCGTGTTTTGATCCGTCGACACGATCGTCAAGCGGCCTTCCTCTGCTCCCGGAGACAAACGGGAGCCTCTCCCCCTGCCGTCCGATTCACGGGCGCGAACCGGCACCGACATAAAGCCGTGAACAAATGGCGAAATCAAGTCGCAATAAGTGGTTGGAAATGCAGGGCGACCAAAAGCTTAGCCGGCGAAGACACGTTTTGGCCGGAACTCGCCGCCGCCGATCTCGCCGATCGCCACCAGCCGCCCGCGCGCCGTGGCATAGGCCTCGTCGGCCGATACCGGCGCGTCACGGCCGCGCAGCAGGATCGGATTGCCCATCCGCAGCCGGTGCGCCTGGTCGTCGTTGATCACGACCTGCGGCAGGTCCGACAGTGCCTCGCCGGTATCGATGAGGAAGGCGTCGAGGGCCGCGAGGCGCTCGGCGTCGTCTTCGATCGCCTCAAGCGCGGTCAACTCGGCGAGCGGCACCATGTCCTCCTCCCCGAAGGGCGCGACGAAGGTCCGGCGCAATGCGGAAATATGCCCGTAGCAGCCGAGGTCGCGGCCGAAATCGCGGGCAAGCGCACGCACATAAGTGCCCTTGCCGCATTCCACTTCGAAATGCGCCGTGTCGCCGTTCGGGCAGGCCAGAAGGGTCAGGCGGTGGATTTCCACCTCGCGGGCGGGGATCTCGACGGTTTCGCCGTCGCGTGCGAGATCGTAGGCGCGCTCGCCGTCGATCTTGATCGCCGAGAACTGCGGCGGAATCTGCTGGATCGTGCCGGTATATTTCGCCAGCAGATCGCGGATCGCCGTTTCCGCGGGACGGCTGTCCGATGCCTGCGTCACGTCACCCTCGAGATCGTCCGTCGAGCGCTCCTCACCCCAGGTGACGGTGAATTCGTAGATCTTGCGGCCGTCCATCACATAGGGGACGGTCTTCGTGGCGTCACCGAGCGCGATCGGCAGCATGCCGGAGGCGAGCGGATCGAGCGTGCCGGCGTGACCGGCCTTCTGCGCCTTGAACAGCCACTTGATCTTGGAGACGGCCTCCGTCGAGCCGAAGTCGAAGGGTTTGTCGAGGATCAGCCAGCCGGAAACCGGGCGGCCTTTGGGTTTGCGTGGTTTGGACATCGTCTTTTCGTTATCTGTCGTCGTCTTCGCCGGATTCGAGATCGCGGGCGACCTCCGGCGAGCGCAGAAGCTCATCGATCTTCTTGTAATTGTCGAAGCTGGTATCGTCGCGGAAGCGCACGTCCGGCATGTATTTCATCTGCCGAAGCTGCGGCCCGATGCGACCCCGGATGAACTTCGCATTGCGGTTCAGCGCCTCGATGATCGTGTCGTGATCGGTGACGCCGAGCGGCGACACATAGGCCGTGGCGTGCTTCAGGTCCGTCGACATGCGCACTTCGGAAATCGCGATCACGGTCGTTTCGATGAGCGGATCGCGCACTTCGCCACGCTGCAGGACCTGGGTGATCGCGGCGCGCACCTGTTCGCCGACCCGGAGCATGCGCTGGGAGGGTGCGGATGAGTTCGCTCTGGTCATGTTGATAACCCTTCAAAAAATGCGAGCGCCGAAACGATCCGGCGCTCGCATGAACTGGATTGACGCCGATCGCCTAGAGCGTGCGCGTGACATGCTCCACGCGGAAGCACTCGATCGTGTCGCCGGCGCGGATGTCCTCGTAGTTCTCGAAGGCCATGCCGCATTCCTGGCCGGAATGCACTTCGGACACTTCGTCCTTGAAGCGCTTGAGCGTCTTGAGCTTGCCCTCGTGGATGACGACGTTGTCGCGCACGAGACGCACGCCCACACCGCGCTCGACCTTGCCTTCGGTGACGCGGCAACCTGCAACCTTGCCGACCTTGGTGATGTTGAACACCTCCAGGATCTCGGCATTGCCGAGGAAGGTCTCGCGACGTTCCGGCGACAGCAGGCCCGACATCGCCGCCTTCACGTCATCCACCAGGTCGTAGATGATGTTGTAGTAGCGGATCTCGATGCCTTCGCGTTCGGCGAGCGCGCGCGCCTGCGGGTTGGCGCGGACGTTGAAGCCGATGATGGCGGCGTTCGACGCCTCGGCGAGCGAGATGTCGGATTCGGTGATGCCGCCGGCACCCGAATGCACGATGCGCGCACGCACTTCGTCGGTGCCGAGCTTGTCGAGCGCACCGGCAATGGCTTCGATCGAGCCCTGCACGTCGCCCTTGATGACGAGCGGGAATTCCTTGAGACCGCTGGTCTGGAGCTGTGTCATCATCTGCTCGAGCGAGCCGCGCGAACCCGACTGGCGGGCCACGGCCTTCTCGCGGGCGAGACGCTGGCGATATTCCGAGATCTCGCGGGCGCGGCTTTCGTTCTCGACGACGGCGAACTTGTCGCCGGCAGCCGGCGTGCCGGAGAGGCCGAGGACCTCGACCGGCATGGAGGGCCCTGCGTCCTTGACGTGTTCGCCCTTGTCGTTGACGAGCGCGCGGACGCGGCCCCACTGGTCGCCGGCGACGATGATCTGGCCGGGTGTCAGCGTGCCCTTCTGGACGAGAACGGTCGCAACCGCACCGCGGCCACGGTCAAGCTCGGCTTCCACGACCGTGCCTTCGGCCGTCCGGTTCGGATTGGCCTTGAGGTCGAGGATTTCCGACTGCAGCAGGATGGCCTCCAGCAGCTTGTCGAGATTGGTGCCGTTCTTCGCCGAAACCTCGACGTCGAGCACTTCACCGCCCATGGATTCGACGAACACCTCGTGCTGCAGAAGCTGCGTGCGCACCTTCTGCGGATCGGCGGTCGGCTTGTCGATCTTGTTGATCGCCACGATGATCGGCACCTTGGCCGCCTTGGCGTGGTTGATCGACTCGATCGTCTGCGGCATCACGCTGTCGTCGGCCGCGACCACGAGGATCGCAATGTCCGTCGCCTGCGCACCGCGGGCACGCATCGCCGTGAAGGCGGCGTGGCCGGGCGTATCGATGAAGGTGATCTTCTGGCCGTTCTGCTCGACCTGGTAGGCGCCGATATGCTGGGTGATGCCACCGGCTTCGCCGGCCACAACGTTGGCATGGCGGATCGCATCGAGCAGCGAAGTCTTGCCGTGGTCGACGTGGCCCATGATGGTGACGATCGGCGGACGGGGCTCGAGATTGCCATCCTCGTCGGAGACGTTGAAGATGCCTTCCTCGACGTCGGATTCCGAAACGCGCTTGACCGTGTGACCGAATTCACCCGCGATGATCTCGGCGAGGTCGGCGTCGATCAGGTCGCCCGGCTTCATCATCTGGCCCTCTTTCATGAGGTACTTGATGACGTCGACGGCGCGTTCGGACATGCGCTGCGACAGTTCCTGAATGGTGATCGTCTCCGGCAGGATGACTTCGCGCATGACCTTTTCACGGGTCTCCTGCATCATCGAGCGCTTGAACTTCTCCTGGCGACGACGCATGGCCGAGAGCGAGCGGCCGCGCTGCGAGCCGTCCTCGTCGGTGCCGGCGGTCGTCAGCGTCAGCTTGCCCTGGCGGCGGCCTTCGTCGCCCTTCGGGCGCGCCGGTGCCTTTGCCGGTTCCGGGCGCGTGACCTTGCCGCGGCCGGGGCCGCTCGGTCCGCGACTGCGGCTCTCTTCTTCTTCGGTTTCCGTACGGCGACGGCCCGTCACGACAGGTGCTGCAGGTGCGGCGGAACGCGGCTGCGGGCGCTCGGCGACCGGGGCAACGACGACGGGCTCCGGCTCGGGCGCGGCGGCGGCGACTTCCTCTTCGGATTCGCCACGGGCAGCGGCGGCGGCGCGGCGTTCGGCCTCTTCCGCCTCGCGCTGGATGCGAGCCTCTTCGTCGGCCTTGCGGCGGGCTTCTTCCTCGACCTTGCGGCGTGCCTCATCCTCGGCGCGCTGCTTTGCCTCTTCCACTTCGCGGATCTGCGCTTCCGCGAGCGCGCGACGGCGTGCCTCGACCTCGCCAGCCGAAAGCTGGTTGAGGACGACGCCCGTGCGCGGCCGGTTCTGCTGCGGCGGCGGAGAGACCGGTTGACGCGTCGGCTCAGGCGGGCGCGCTACGACGGGCGCGACCGGCGTGACGGCCGGACGCTCGTCTTCCGGACGGTTGATGCGGCGTTTGCGCGTTTCGACCACGACAGCCTTCGTGCGGCCACGGCCCATATCCTGACGCACGGTACCCTGCTGAACCCCAGAGGGTTTCAGGGTCAGCGTCTTTTTGCCCGCCACACTGATTGTCTTGTCGTCGTTGTTATCGGTCATTCGTTTCCGTTCCTGCAGATCAGGGCCGGATGCGTATCACCAGACCCCGTCGTTCAATTCTTATGCGACAACGCGCTCGACGCCGGTTTCGGCCGACTGTCCGCGTCATTGTTCCAGCGGCCGATCGCCGCCAAGGGCTCGACTTTTGGCACCGTTTCGGTATCGGTCGAGCATGATTGCGCGCTTCACTACACCTTCACCCGCCTGCCCTGCAAGCGCCGCGGCATGGATAAACGCATTCTGGCCCAAAAGGGCTTCCATTTCCGCCTCTGCAAAGAAGCGGAACGCCGGTATCTCTTCTTCTTTCTCTTCGTCGCGCAGGTAGCTTGCCGCCTTGCGCGCCTGGTCGATCTTTCGCACGCCGTCGTCGGCCGCATCCACCGCGTGGAAGACGGCAAGTGCCGCCAGCGCGCGCACCGCCTGATCCACCTTTGACGACCCGGTCACGAACTGGCCGGCCTTGCGCGCCAGGTTCATCATTCCGGCAAGCTGGTTCACCAGCAGGCGGTCCACCTCCGCGCCGAGATCGGGCGCGGCGCGAACCTCCGTCTTCAGGGCACGCGCGAACAGCTTCTTCGCGACAGCCTTGTCGACAAGCGCCCTTTCGGCCTTGACCCAACAGCCGCGGCCCGGAAGCTGCCGCTTGAGGTCCGGAACAACCATGCCGTCCGGACCTGCCACGAAACGGATCAGCGCGTCCGCATCACCGCTTTCGCGGGTCACGATGCAGGTGCGATCGTTCAAACCGTCGTCCTTCCGCTTGTGCTCAGCCAACGGTCAATCCGCCTTCCCCGGAACCGGACGCCCTCAGGCGTCCTGCTCCGCGCCGTCGACGACCTCGACTTCTTCCTGCTGTCCGGCGGCGAGGTCTTCCTCGGTGATCCAGCCGGCCGCAAGGCGCGCCTGCACGATCATCGCCTCGGCTTCGGCGCGGGACACTTCGAGCTTCGAGAACAGGCCCTCGAACTTCTTGGTCTCGCCGTCCTTGCGCTCCGTCCAGCCGACGAGATCGTCCGCGGCGCAGCCGGCGAAGTCTTCCATCGTCTTGATGCCGTCCTCGCCGAGTGCCACCAGCATCTGCGCGGTCATGCCGTCGATCTGGCGCAGCTCGTCCTCGACGCCGAGCGCCTTGCGCTTCTCGTCCATCTCGGCCTCGATGCGCTCGAGGAATTCGCGGGCGCGCGTCTGGATTTCGAGCGCCGTATCCTCGTCGAAACCTTCGATCGAGGCGATTTCGTCGAGTTCGACAAAGGCCAGTTCCTCGACGGCGGCAAAGCCCTCGGAAGCAAGAACCTGACCGACCATCTCATCGACGTCGAGCGAGTCCATGAAGAGGGCCGTGCGCTCGTTGAATTCCTTCTGGCGGCGCTCGGACTCTTCGGCTTCCGTCAGGATGTCGATGTCCCAGCCGGTGAGCTGCGAGGCAAGGCGCACGTTCTGGCCGCGGCGGCCGATGGCGAGCGAGAGCTGCTCGTCCGGAACGACGACTTCGATGCGCTCGGCATCTTCATCCAGAACGACCTTGGCGACTTCGGCCGGCTGCAGCGCGTTGACGATGAAGGAGGCCGGGTCCTGGCTCCA
>CAMPIK010000057.1 GCA_946886325.1 uncultured Shinella sp. | reverse complement strand
CGCTGCCGGACGGCAAGCGCTGGGTCGTCGTTCGTCCGCGCGGCGGTGAGGGTACCGGGCTGCTTCTGGCCGAGGCGGCGGACGAGGGCCAGAGGGCGGCGATCGGCCGCCAGACGGGCGGCCGCGTCGGCTTCTTCCTCCATACCGAAGACTTCGATCGCGACCGCGCGGCCTTTCTCTTGGCCGGCGTGCGGTTCCTCGAAGAGCCGCGGAAGGAGGCCTATGGCACGGTCGCCGTCTTCGAGGACATCTTTGGCAATCGCTGGGATCTGCTCGAGCCGGCAGGCTAGCGACGCCGCCCGTCACGCCCCCCTTGATCGGGCATTGCCGCCCGTGCATAAGCGCGGCCAACAGCAACAGGAGACAGGCCCTCCACAAGCCTGAACAGGACTCGATCATGACCGCTTTCCAGCCGCTCGTCTTTTCCGGCGTCCAGCCGACCGGCAACCTGCATCTCGGCAATTATCTCGGCGCGATCCGCAAGTTCGTCGCGCTGCAGGAGGAGAACGACTGCATCTATTGCGTCGTCGATCTGCACTCGATTACCGCGCAGCTTGTCCATGAGGACCTGCCGGGCCAGATCCGCTCGATCGCGGCGGCCTTCATCGCGTCCGGCATCGATCCCGAGAAGCATATCGTCTTCAACCAGTCGGCCGTGCCGCAGCATGCGGAACTCGCCTGGATCTTCAATTGCGTGGCGCGCATCGGCTGGATGAACCGCATGACGCAGTTCAAGGACAAGGCCGGCAAGGACCGCGAGAACGCCTCGCTCGGCCTGCTCGCCTATCCGAGCCTGATGGCGGCCGACATCCTCGTCTACCGCGCGACGCATGTTCCTGTTGGAGACGACCAGAAGCAGCATCTGGAGCTCACCCGCGACATCGCGCAGAAGTTCAACATCGACTTCACCGACCATATCCGCCGCGCCGGCCTTGGCGTCGATATCGTCATCGGCGAGGAGCCGGTCCATGCCTATTTCCCGCCCGTCGAGCCGCTGATCGGCGGTCCGGCACCGCGCGTCATGAGCCTGCGCGACGGGACCAAGAAGATGTCGAAGTCGGACCCGTCGGACCTCTCGCGCGTCAACCTGCTCGACGATGCCGACACGATCTCGAAGAAGATCCGCAAGGCGAAGACCGATCCGGATGCGCTGCCGAGCGAAACGGACGGGCTGAAGGATCGCCCGGAAGCCGACAACCTCGTCGGGATCTACGCGGCGCTCGCCGACCGGACGAAGGCGGACGTGCTCTCGGAATTCGGCGGCCAGCAGTTTTCGGTCTTCAAGCCGGCGCTTGTCGATCTTGCTGTCGAGGTTCTTTCACCCGTCACCGGCGAGATGCGCCGCCTGATGGACGATACGAGCCACATCGACGCGATCCTGCGCGACGGCGGCGAGCGGGCGCGGGCACGGGCCGAAAAGACGATGACCGAGGTCCGCGACATCATAGGCTTCCTACGTTAGGCGATTTCTCCGATGGGGGGCAATTCCCATCGGCGGGATTTCGTATAAGGTCAGCCCAAACCGATCCGGACACGAGGAGGCCGCATGGTTTCTCGACGACTTTCGCGTCTCGAAGGACACCGTCGCAAGTTCATGGCAGTGGTCGACGACACGCCGGAATGCCAGCGCGCCGTCCATTATGCCGGCAGCCGCGCCAAGAATTCCAACGGCGGCGTCGTTCTGCTCTACGTGATTTCCAACGAGGATTTTCAGCAGTGGCTGGGGGTCGAGGAGATCATGCGCGCCGAAGCGATGGAAGAGGCCGAGGCGGTGCTCGCCAAGGCGGCGCAGCGGCTCAGGGAGAACCTCGGTATCGAACCGGAGAACGTCATCCGCGAAGGGGTGGCGACCGAACAGATCAATGCGCTGATCGAGGAAGACCGCGACATCGCGATCCTCGTTCTGGCTGCGGGATCGGCCAAGGAAGGACCGGGGCCGCTGGTGGCGTCGCTTGCGGGCCGTGGTCCGGCCTTTCCCATCCCGGTCACGGTGATCCCGGAAGCGCTGACGGACGAGGAAATCGATGCGCTGAGCTGATTGACGGGGTTGCGCCTTGATCGCGCCCCTCGAAAGGCTTATCTTCTTTTGAATTATTCTAAATACGCTGCCGGCGGCATGGCCCCGGCATGTTGGAGAAAGCCCATGTTCATCCAGACGGAAACGACGCCGAACCCGACGACGCTGAAGTTCCTGCCCGGCAAGATCGTACTGGAGTCCGGAACGGCGGAATTTCGCGACGAGACGGAAGCGGCGGCCGGTTCGCCGCTGGCGGCTCGCCTCTTTGCCATTCCGGGCGTGACCAGCGTCTTCTTCGGCTATGACTTCATCACGATCACCAAGGCCGATGCCGACTGGCAGCACCTGAAGCCGGCCATTCTCGGCTCGATCATGGAGCATTTCATGTCGGGCCAGCCGATCATGGCGAGCGGCGCGCTGTCCGGCGACGACCAGCCGGAAGGCGAATTCTTCGATGACGGCGACGAGACGATCGTCGCGACCATCAAGGAACTGCTGGAAACCCGCGTTCGGCCGGCTGTCGCGCAGGACGGCGGCGACATCACCTTCAAGGGCTACCGCGACGGCAAGGTCTATCTCAACATGAAGGGCGCCTGCGCCGGCTGCCCGTCTTCGACCGCGACGTTGAAGCATGGCGTCCAGAACCTGCTGCGCCATTTCGTACCGGAAGTGCAGGAAGTTGAAGCGGTCGTCTGATCTGATCCGCGAGGCCGGCCTTTGATCGTTCTCGCCCTCGATACGTCGGCGAGCGGTTGCTACGCGGGCATTTATGACAGCAATGCGGACCGCATGCTCGGCGAAGCCGGCGCGGATATCGGGCGGGGCCATGCCGAGCGCCTGATGGACGACGTCGATGCGGCCCTTGCTGCGGCAGGGCTTCCACTCGACGCGATCACGCGCATCGCCGTAACGATCGGTCCGGGCTCCTTCACGGGCATTCGCGTAGGCGTCGCTGCGGCGCGCGGTCTGGCGCTGGCGCTCGGCATTCCGGTCGTCGGCGTGACGACGCTCGCAGCCCTTGCCGCCGACCGCCGGAGCGCGGGTGGCGCTTCGCGCATTGCGGTGGCGATCGACGCGAAGCGTGACGAAATCTATCTACAGATATTTTCAGACGATGGCCGGCCGGAAGGCGAGGCCCGGCTGATCGCCGTCGAGGACGCACGCGCCCTGCTCGCCGGACAGGACGTCCCATTGACCGGTTCGGCCGCCGGTCTTCTGGGCGGGCCAGCCGCGGACATGCCGCCGCTTCCGTCCATCCTGTCGGTCGCGCGCCTTGGCGCGGCTGCCGATCCTGCTGTCGACTTGCCGAAGCCTGCCTATCTTCGTGGTCCGGATGCGAAGCCGCAGGCCGGATTCTCCATCGCCCGAGCCTGACGCCATGGCGTTTGGCGACTATTTCACGCGCAAGCCCGAATTCGACATCTTCCCGCTCGAGGTGGATGATCTACAGGCGGCTGCCGCCCTCCATCGTGCCCGGTTTTCGCGCGCCTGGAACGATGGCGAGTTTCATTCGCTGCTCGCCCAGGAGCCCGTCTACGGCTTTGCCGCCTGGCAGACCAATGCGACGGTGCGCACGGCCGCTGGCTTCGTGCTCGCCCGCGCGGTCGCGGGAGAATCAGAAATCCTCTCGATCGGCATCGATCAGCGTTTCGAAGGCCTCGGCCTTGGCTGGCGGCTGATGCAGGCGGCTATACGCGAGGCCCGCATGCGCGATGCCGAAGCGATGTTTCTCGAAGTGGACGAGGACAATGCGCGCGCGCGGCGCCTCTACGAGAAGCTCGGTTTCGTCAAGGTCGGCGAGCGCAAGGCCTATTATGCGGATGCGCGCGGCGTGCGGTCCGCCGCGCTTGTCATGAGGCGCGATCTTCGCTAGTTCCCCTGTTCAAGTTCGTTGTTTGCACGGGGACCGGAGGGGTATGACCGATCTCGAAAAGACGCTGGAGGAAATCTGCGTCGAGCGCGGCATGCGCATGACGGAGCAGCGCCGCGTGATCGCCCGCGTGCTGGAAAGTTCGGCCGACCATCCGGATGTCGAGGAGCTCTATCGGCGCTCCGTCGAGGTCGATTCGAAGATATCGATCTCGACCGTCTACCGCACGGTCAAGCTTTTCGAGGATGCCGGAATCATCGAGCGCCATGATTTCCGCGACGGCCGGTCGCGCTACGAGACGGTGCCGGAAGAACATCACGACCATCTGATCGACCTGAAGCATGGAACCGTGATCGAATTCCATTCGCCCGAGATCGAGGCACTCCAGGAGCGCATCGCGCGCGAGCATGGCTTCCGCCTCGTCGATCACCGGCTCGAACTCTACGGCGTGCCGCTGAAGAAGGACGGCGAGTGACATGGCGTCGCACGCCCCTGACGACCGTGGGTGACGCTTGATCCCCTGGATCCGCCTCGGGCTGGCCATTCTCGGCGTCGCCGTCACCACCATCGCCCTCCTGCCGGTTCAGCTTCTGGCGCTGCGTTTCGACTGGAAGCTTCGGCGGCGGCTGCCGCGCCTCTGGCATCGCGTCGCCTGCCGGATGATCGGCATCCGCATCACGGTGCATGGGACGATCGAGAGCAACCGTCCGCTGCTCCTGGCGTCGAACCATGTCTCCTGGAAGGACATCCTCGTTCTCGGCGCCATTGCCGATGTCGTCTATATCGCCAAGACGGAAGTGCGCGACTGGCCGATCTTCGGCCTGCTCGCCCGCTTGCAGGCGTCTATCTTCGTCGAGCGCGAACAGAAGCGGAAAGTCGGCGAGCAGACGGACGAGATTGCCCGGCGGCTGGCGGACGGGGAGATCGTCGTGCTCTTTCCGGAAGGCACGACATCGGACGGCAACCGACTGCTGGAGATCAAGACGTCGCTTTTCGGCGCAGCGGCATCCGCGGCCGCCCATGCGCCTGGCGGCATCGTGCATATCCAGCCGGTGTCGATCGCCTATACCGGCGTGCACGGCATGGCGATGGGCCGGTTCCATCGGCCGCTCGCCGCCTGGCCCGGCGACATCGAGCTTGCGCCGCATCTTCTTGCCGTGATGCGGGAAGGGGCGGTCGACGTGGACGTCGATTTCGGCGAACGGATCGACTACGGCCCGGACAGCAACCGCAAGGCCGTCAGCCGGGCGGTCGAGGCGCGCATCCGCTCCATGCTGGCAAGCCGGCTGCGCGGGCGCTGACGGGGCTTCATTTCGCCCGCTCTTTCGACTAAAGAACCGGCATGACCGAAGAGATCCTCATCCGCGATGCAGCCGCCGCTCCGCCCGAAGGCGCGAAGACCCGCAAGGTCTTCGTCAAGACCTATGGCTGCCAGATGAACGTCTATGACAGCGACCGCATGACGGATGCGCTCTCGAAGGACGGCTACGAGGTGACGGACAGCGTCGCCGATGCCGATCTCGTGCTGCTCAACACCTGCCACATCCGCGAGAAGGCGGCGGAGAAGGTCTATTCGCAACTCGGCCGCCTGCGCGAGATGAAGAAGGCCCGTGCCAAGGTCGGGCGCGAACTGATGATCGGCGTGGCAGGCTGCGTTGCGCAGGCGGAAGGTGCGGAAATCCTGCGCCGCGCGCCGGCCGTTGACGTCGTCATCGGGCCGCAGACCTATCACCGGCTGCCGGACGCGCTGAAACGGGCGCGGCAGGGCGAGCGGGTCATCGAGACCGACTATGCGATCGAGGACAAGTTCGAGCACCTGCCGGCGGCCGAGAAGGCAAAGACTCGGCAGCGCGGCGTCACGGCCTTTCTGACGGTGCAGGAAGGGTGCGACAAGTTCTGCACCTTTTGCGTGGTTCCCTATACGCGCGGCTCGGAGGTCTCGCGGCCGGTTTCTCAGATCGTCGCGGAGGCGCAGCGCCTTGTCGATGGCGGCGTTCGTGAAATCACGCTGCTCGGCCAGAACGTCAACGCCTGGCATGGTGAGGGGCCGGCCGGAAAGGCCTGGGGTCTCGGCGAGCTTCTCTGGCGGCTCTCGGAGATCGAGGGACTGGCGCGGCTTCGCTACACGACGAGCCATCCGCGCGACATGGACGACGGCCTGATTGCCGCCCATCGCGACCTGCCGACCTTGATGCCCTATCTGCATCTGCCGGTGCAGTCCGGCTCCGACCGCATCCTCAAGGCGATGAACCGGCGGCATACGGCGGCGGAATATGTTGATCTGATCGAGCGCATCCGCGCCGTCCAGCCCGACCTCGCGATCTCCGGCGATTTCATCGTCGGCTTTCCGGGCGAGACGGACGAGGACTTCGAAGACACGATCCGGCTGATCGAGACGGTCGGTTATGCACAGGCCTTCTCGTTCAAATATTCGATCCGTCCCGGTACCCCCGGCGCCGAACTCGGCGACCAGGTGGAGGAGGGCGTGAAGTCCGAACGCCTTGAAAGATTGCAGACTTTGCTGTTTTCCCAGCAGCGGGCCTTCGCCGCTGGCTGCGTCGGCAAGGAGATCGATCTCCTGCTTGAGAAGCCGGGGCGCATGCCGGGGCAGCTCGTCGGACGGTCGCCCTGGCTGCAGCCTGTGAATGTTGATGCAAAAGCTTCCGAAATCGGTGACATTATCAGGGTACGAATCACCGGCACCGGCCCGAACAGCCTTTTCGCCGAAGCGATCGACTGACGGGCGGACCCATAGGAGCTTGACCGCTTGAACGGACACGAACTGATGACGTCGCCGCCGCGCCAGTCGAAGCAGATACCGACAGACGCCAATCACTTCGTGCTCACCTTCGAGAACAATCGACACGCAAGCGAGCTCTTCGGCCAATTCGACCAGAACCTGAAGATGATCGAGCAGCGGCTCGGGGTCGATGCGCGGGCACGCGGCAATTCGGTTGCAATTTCCGGCGACGTGCTCGCCACAAACCAGGCGCGGCGCACGCTCGATTATCTCTACGAGCGGCTGCAAGGCGGCGGCGCGATCGAGCCATCAGACGTGGAAGGAGCGATCCGCATGGCAGTTGCTGCGGACGACCAGCTTCTGCTGCCGACCATGGAGCGCAAGGCCAAGCTTTCCATGGCGCAGCTTTCCACCCGCAAGAAGACGATCGCCGCGCGCACGCCGACGCAGGATGCCTATATCCGCGCGCTGGAGCGCTCCGAACTCGTCTTCGGCGTCGGGCCTGCGGGCACCGGCAAGACCTATCTCGCGGTCGCCTATGCCGCCCAGCTTCTGGAGCGCGGCGCCGTTGACCGCATCATCCTGTCGCGGCCGGCGGTCGAGGCAGGCGAACGCCTCGGCTTCCTGCCAGGCGACATGAAGGAGAAGGTCGATCCCTATCTTCGGCCGCTCTACGATGCGCTCTACGACATGATGCCCGGCGACAAGGTCGAACGCGCCATCACCGCCGGCGTCATCGAGATCGCGCCGCTCGCCTTCATGCGCGGGCGCACGCTCGGCAATGCCGCCGTCATTCTCGACGAGGCACAGAACACCACGTCGATGCAGATGAAGATGTTCCTGACGCGTCTCGGCGAGAACGGCCGGATGATCGTGACCGGGGACCCGAGCCAGGTCGACCTGCCGCGTGGCGTCAAATCCGGTCTCGTCGAGGCGCTGCAGATCCTGCATGGCGTCGAGGGTGTTTCCGTTGTCCGCTTCAAGGATACGGACGTGGTTCGCCATCCGATGGTGGCCCGGATCGTCCGGGCCTACGAAGCGCAGACGGCCGTTCAGGACGAAAGCGAGCGGATCGACCGCTGAGGCGGCCGCGAGAGCATGAGCGAACTCGATATACAGATCAGCGTCGAGGATGGCGCCTGGCCGGCCGAGGATGTGCTGGAAGAACTGGCTGGCCGGGTCCTTTCGAGCGCCGGTCTCTATCTGGCGACGCATGAGAAGCAACCGTTTCCGGTGGAGGCTCCGGAGGTTTCTCTGGTCTTCACGTCTGATGCGGCGATCCGCCAGATCAATGCGGAATGGCGCAACCAGGACAAGCCGACGAACGTGCTGTCCTTTCCGGCCTTTCCGCTCGCGCCCGGCGGAATGCCGGGGCCGATGCTCGGCGATATCGTGCTGGCAGAAGAGACGATCGCGCGCGAGGCAGCCGATCTCGGCAAGCCTTTCGACGCACACCTGACGCATCTATTGGTGCATGGATTTCTGCATCTCTTCGGTTATGATCACATGGAGACGGACGAAGCGGAGAAAATGGAAGGGCTGGAGACTCGCATTTTGGCGGAACTTGGCCTATCTGATCCCTACGGGGACGACCCGGTTTGACAGTTTGGAACAATGAGCGACTTTAGATCCCAGCCGGTTGCGGCTGAAGACTCCGGGGCCGAGGCTTCGGGACAAGACGAGGCGGGCAGTAGTAGCAGCCCGCCGAGACCGGAAGCCGGCAGCCGATCGGCGACGTCCTTCTGGTCGCGTGCGGCGCGCATCTGGCGCAATCCGGGCGGAGCGACACTCCGCAGGGAAATCGCGGAAGCGCTTTTGACCGACGCCGAGGGCGACACCGCCTTTTCGCCCGAAGAACGGGCAATGCTTCACAATATCCTGCGCTTTCGCGAGGTCCGCGTCGAGGACGTCATGGTGCCGCGCGCCGATATCGAGGCGGTGGACCAGGATATTTCCATCGGCGAACTGATGGTCATCTTCGAGGAATCCGGCCGTTCGCGCATGCCGGTCTATTGCGAGAGCCTCGATGACCCGCGCGGCATGGTGCATATCCGCGACCTGCTTGCCTATGTCACGAAACAGGCGCGCAACAAGCGCCGGACCGGGGCGAAGAACGGCAATGGCGCTGCCAACGGCAACGGCGACAAGCCATCGCGCACCCCGCGGGCGGAATTCGACCTTGCCCGCGTGGAGCTCGGCAAGACCGTTGCCGAAGCCGGCATTGTCCGTCCCGTTCTCTTCGTTCCGCCGTCGATGCTCGCATCCGACCTGATGGCCCGCATGCAGGCCGCCCGCACGCAGATGGCGCTTGTCATCGACGAATATGGCGGCACCGACGGTCTCGCCTCGCTTGAGGACATCGTCGAGATGGTGGTCGGCGATATCGAGGACGAGCATGACGACGAGGAGGCGATGATCACCCGTGCAGGCGACGATATCTTCATCGCCGATGCGCGCGCCGAACTCGAAGACCTTGCGAAGACGATCGGCTCCGACTTTGATATCCGCGAACAACTGGAAGACGCCGATACGCTGGGCGGGCTGATCTTCGCCTCGCTTGGACGAATTCCGGCGCGCGGGGAGGTCGTCCAGGCTTTGCCGGGCTTCGAATTCCATGTGCTCGACGCCGATCCGCGCCGCATCAAGCGCGTGCGTATCGCCCGCAAGCGCCCGGCGGTCCGCCGCCGGCATGCCAAGCTCGACGGCGATATTCCCCATCTGGTGCCCGAACCGTCTGCCGCGCTCGATGCCGAGGCACGGCAGGACGACAAGGCCGCATCCGGCTGAACGCAAGACGCCCGATCGCCTTGCCCCGCAACTGACGACAAGCCGCCTGTTTTTTGAAAGACTTGCGGCGGCTGATTCGCGTGACGGCATGGGGGCGGAATGGAGCGACTTGCGGGCAAGGTGATGCTTCTGTCGGGGTGGCGGCGGGCGCTGGTGGCATTCGTTGCCGGACTGGCCGGCGTGCTGGCGCTGCCGCCGTTCGGTTTCTTCGCCTCCCTCTTCGTGTCGTTCACGCTGCTCGTCTGGCTGATCGACGGGGCGACGGGCGCGCCGGGTGCCGGCATCCTCCGCCGTCTCGCTCCCTCCTTCTTCATCGGATGGTGGTTCGGCTTCGGCTATTTTCTCGGCGGACTCTGGTGGCTTGGCAACGCGCTGCTGGTCGAGGCGGACGACTATGCCTGGGCCGTGCCGCTTGCCGTCATCGGCCTGCCCGCCGTCCTCGCCCTGTATTATGGTTTGGCTGCAGCGATGGCCCGCCTCGTCTGGTC
>CAMPIK010000056.1 GCA_946886325.1 uncultured Shinella sp. | reverse complement strand
GTGCGGCCGCAGGCGGCCGTCAGCCGGAGCGTGCCATCCGGTGCGGCATCCGATGCCCCAAGCGATGCCTTGCCCGCCGAGTGCAGGAATTGCAGCAGGCGCGCGAGCGGGCGCCGCGTGTTGGATGCCTTTGTGTCAGTCATGGTCGGCAAGCCCCGCCGGCCCGAAGACGGAAAGCACGATACGCTCCGCCGTCGTAACGAATTCGTCGAAGGCCGCATTGTCGCGCCGGTCCTCGACCACGTTGCAGGCATGGCCGACCGTCGTGCGGTCGCGTCCGAAGGCAAGGCCGATGTCGGAGAGCGAGATGCGCAGCACGACATGGCAGAGATACATGGCGATCTGGCGCACATGGCAGCCGGAGCGGCGTGCATCGCGCCGGTGCAGCACGCGGCCGCTCGACAACAGCACCATTTCGGCGACGAGCTGGCGCACGATCCGGCAGACGGTGCGCGCCGGCACTTCGGCCAGCGCCGGGCCGCCATCCGGCAGCGGTCGCGTCGGTTCGCGCAGCGCCTTGGTCGAAGGCGCCCCCAGGCGGCGCGACGGTGCGATGCGGGCGGGCTGGATGTGTGCTGCGCTGCGGCGGTCGTCTTCTCGGTGCATGGCTCAACTCCGTAATAGGAATTTATTCATACACCCTAGAGAATGGCGGAGGATGAATGAAGCGCCTCGCCACAACCATGCCTTGAAAATTAAAGGAAATCCGTCACAAATTTCCCCGAATAGGCATTATTTCCTATATCTAAAACAGAAAAACCGGGCGCGCATGGCGAGCCCGGTTTTCCGACAGCCCGGTTTCGGGCTTACTTCTTGACGGCGGCCTTGCGGCGCTGGCCGAGGCCCATTTCCTTGGCGAGGCGCGAGCGGGCTTCCGCATAGGCGGGCGCGACCATCGGATAGTCGGCCGGCAGGTCCCACTTCTCGCGGTATTCTTCCGGCGTCATGCCGTAATGGGTCATCAGGTGGCGCTTCAGCGACTTGAACTTCTGGCCGTCTTCCAGGCAGATGATGAAGTCGTTCTGCACCGACTTGCGGATCGGAACCGGCGGCTTCGGCTTCTCGACCACGGCCTGAACGGCAGCAGCGGCCATCGGCTGCGAGGTATTGTTCAGTGCGGAATGCACGTCGGAGATCAGCGTCGACAGTTCGGCGACGGGCACGACATGGTTGCTCACATAGGCGGCGACGATATCGGCGGTCAACTCGACCAGCAGTTCCGCTCCATTGCCAATTGCAGTCTCGGTCATCATTTTCTCCTATCGGACCTGCCCCCGGACGCGATCCGGCGCCGGAGGTCTATTCAATTTCACACCAAAGCCTGCCCCGATACCACTCTTCTCGCGCCTCGATATTGCTTCCGCAATCTTTTCGGCACACGACAAGGCAGCGCTAATATTACTCTTCTCGATCAGCCGAACCGTATTCTGTGCAAGTCTTTGCCGGGGAGACGCAGCCGGAGGCGCATTTTTTCATCGGCGCAACTTACACAAGAACAAGGCAGGCAAGTAAAATCAGCGGAGGCGCTTTACTTGCTCCGGCATAACACTCTTCAATCGAAAGTCCAATATTATTTTACCCCAAATAGGGCAAAGCTTCCCGGAAGGACTGAAATCCACCGAATTTTGTAGCAAGAATAGAAGTTGCATTGGTAACATTCCGTTTACCAGTGCAACCCAAGCATCAGGGCGTTATTTGGGAGAACGTTGCCTGTTGTGCTCGCGCATGTCGTCGAGCACGGCATGGCGGGACAGCCGATAGCCGGCCTGGTGGGCAGCACGCGCCACCAGATGGGCGGCGATCGGCGCCGTCAGGATGAAGAAGATGAAGCCTGCAACAGCGCGGGTGAAGGTCGCCAGTTCCAGCGAATGCAGGCCGGCGGCGATCAGCATCAGGCCGGACCCGACCGTGCCGGCCTTGGAGGCGGCGTGCATGCGCGTATAGACATCCGGCAGGCGGAAGATGCCGACGGCCGCCAGGAAGGTGAAGATGCCGCCGACGACGAGCATGGCGGCCGTGACGAGTGCGATCGCGATATCCATCGTCAGGCTCCCTTGCGCGCCGATGCGCGCGGCTTCTTGTTCTTGTGTTTTGCCGGGGCGTCGTGCGGGTCCCTGTCGTCTTCCGGCATGCCGCGCGCCAAGAGGAAGCGGGCGAAGGCGACGGTGGCGAGGAAGCCGACGAGGCCGAGCGAGATCGCGATATCGACATAGAGCGTGTAGCCGGTCTTGATCGCCACGACCGCGATGAAGCCGATGGCGATGCCGACCAGCATGTCGAGTGCGACGATCCGGTCCGGCAGCGTCGGCCCGACGATCACCCGGTAGATGGTGATGAAGAAGGCCGCGCACATCAGGACGAGGGCAAGCGTGGAGGCGGCGGCGATGATCTGTTCGGCGCTCATCAGCGGAAGGCCTCCATGATCTTCTTCTCGAAGCCGTTGGCGATGTCGCGCTTGGTGCCGGCCGGATCGGAGCAGTCGAGCGCATGCACATAGAGGAAGCGCCGGTCTTCCGACACATCGACCGACAGCGTGCCCGGCGTCAGCGTGATCAGGTTGGCGAGAAGCGTGATCTCGAAATCGCGATCGACCGTCAGGGGGAAAGCGAAGATGCCGGGCTTGATATCCATCTTCGGGCTGGCGACGAGCACGGCGACCTTCCAGGCGGAGAGCGCCAGTTCCTTGATGAAGAGCAGGATCAGCGAGGCGATGCGGCGGCTGCGCGAGATGTAGCCGACCGTCTTCATCTCGCGGCGGATCAGCATCAGCGCGAAGATGCCGAGCACGAAGCCGAAGAGAAAGTTCAGCGCCGTGAAGCTGCCGGTGACGGCGCACCAGACGAGCGCCAGGATCATGTTGGCGATGAAGAGCCTCATGGCGTGCCTCCTGCCGGGAACACCGAACGGATATAGGTCGAGGGCTCCATCAGTCCTATCGTCGCGTCCTGGATCAGGGAGAGAAGCCGTTCGGGAAAGACGCCGATGAGGACGGCGATTACGGTCAGCGCGGCGAGCGGGAGGAGGGCCGAGGCGCCGATCGCGACCGGATGGCCCGGTGTATCGCCGGCCGGCGCCGGCCGCCAGTAGGCGAGCGCCCAGACGCGGCCGACCGCAATCGTCGTCAGGAAACCGGTGAGGAGCACGATGCCGGCAAGCCACCAGGCGCCGACGTCGATCGCGGCCTTGGCGACCATGACCTTCGGCCAGAAGCCGGAAAAGGGCGGCAGGCCGGAGACGGCGAAGAAGAGCACGAGCGACAGGGTGGCAAAGAGGGCCGAGCGCCGGTAGAGGCCGGAAAGCCCGTGCAGGCTGAAATCGCCGCCGAGCCGCCCCGCAATGCCGGCCGCCATGTAGAGCGCCGTCATCACCACCATCGAATGCAGCGCATAGAAGATCGCGCCGCCGATGCCACCCGGTCCGCCGAGCGCGATGCCGGCGAGCATGACGCCGATGCCGGAGATCACGAGATAGCCGAGCAGGCGGCGGATATCGCTCTGGCCGAGCGCGCCGAGCACGCCGACGATCATGGTCGCGGCCGCGGCCAGCGCGATGACGAAGCTCAGTTCCTCCCGCTCGACGGGGAAGAGCATGACCATGGTGCGGATCAGCGCATAGATGCCGACCTTGGTCAGCAGGCCCGCGAAGAGCGCCGACACGACGATGCGCGGCGTGTGATAGGAGGCGGGAAGCCAGAAATTGACCGGAAAGGCCGCCGCCTTCATGCCGAAGGCGAGCACATAGATGGCGGCAAGCGTCATCAGCGGCAGGCCGGCCCGCATCTCGCCCGCCTTCGTCGCGATATCCGCCATGTTGAGCGTGCCGAAGAGCCCGTAGAGATAGGCGGTGCCGATCAGGAAGAGCGTCGTCGCGATCAGGTTCAGGAAGGCATATTTGATCGCGCCGTCGATCTGCGGGCGCTCCGAGCCGAGCACCAGCAGGCCGAAGGACGAGATCAGCAGCACCTCGAACCAGACATAGAGGTTGAAGATGTCGCCCGTCAGGAACGCGCCCGAGACGCCGGCCATCAGCAGCAGCAGGAACGGATAGAAGCCATAGCGCCGGCCGCTGCCGTCGATGTCACCCGCCGCATAGATGCCGCCGGCAAGCGCCACGATCGCCGATGTCAGCGCGAAGAGCGCGCCGGTGAGATCGACGGTGAAGGCGATGCCGAAGGGCGGCAGCCAGCGCCCCATGACCATCGTCACCGGCCCGTTGGCCGCGACATGCAGGAGAAGCCCTGCATCCATCGCGACGAGCACGGCGAGCGCCGGAATGGCGAGCATGGCCTGCAGGTGCAGCGACTTGCGCAGCATCAGGAGAAGCGCGCCGACGAGGATGCACCAGGCGACGGGCAGCACGATCAGCCAGTCGGCGGGCGCCACCGGCGCCATCACCAGCGCGGCGGAGAGATCGGATACGGGACTTGCGGACGCGGCCATTGTCGGGTCGTTTCTCCGGGATCAGTAGCCGGTCGGCGGCGGCGCTTCACCCTCGGGCTCGGCGACGCGCATCTCGTTGGCATCATCGGTGCCGAGATCCTGATAGGCGCGGTAGACCAGCACCAGCAGGAAGGCGAAGAAGGAAAAGGAAATCACGATCGCCGTCAGGATCAGCGCCTGCGGCAGCGGATTGGCGGTGAGCGTCGCCGGCACGTCGTGACCCTCAGGAATGATCGGCGGCACCTCGCGCAGCAGGCGCCCGTTGGTGAAGATCAGAAGGTTCACCGCATTGCCGAGAATGACGACGCCGAGCAGCACGCGCACGAGGAACTTCGACAGCATCAGATAGACGGCGGCGGCGAAGAAGATGCCGATCAGGATGGCAAAGAGCGCTTCCATCAGACGTCGTCCCTTTCCTCAAGCGCCAGCGCGATCGACGAGATCGCGCCGACGACGACGAGATAGACGCCGATGTCGAAGAACAGCACCGTCGACAGCGGCACTTCGACGCCGAAGAGAACCGGATAGACCCAGAGGCCGGTCATGAAGGGAACGGCAAAGGCGATCGACAGCAGGCCCGCGAGGCAGGAGAGGAAGAGCCCGAAGGCGGCGATCGCCATCGGGTGGAACCAGAGCGCGCGGCGCACCGGCGCGACGCCGGCCGCGATGCCGTAGATCGCGAAGGCGGAGGCGGCGATCAGCCCGCCGATGAAGCCGCCGCCCGGCTCGTTGTGGCCACGCAGCAGCACGAAGATCGAAAAGAGCACCATCAGCGCCGTCAGGAAGGGGGCGACCGTGCGGAAGATCAGCGTGTTCATGGCTTTACCTCCTGCGTTGCATCAGGCTCGGCGGGCCGCCCGACGCGGATGCGGATCAGCGACAGGATGGCAAGGCCGGTGACCATCACCACGGCGATCTCGCCCAGCGTGTCCGTGCCGCGGAAATCGACGATGATGACGTTCACGACATTGGCGCCGTGCGCGATCGTCTTGGAATAGAGATTGAAGAAGTCGGTGAGCGCCGTATCGAACCGCCCCTGTGTCACGCGCATCAGGTAGAGCATGAAGCCGAGGCCGCAGGCGATGGCGATGACGGCATCCGGCAGTTTCTCGAGCAGCGGCCGGTGGTCGCGCGGCTCGAGGCGAAGCCTTGTCATCACCAGCGCGAGGATGACGACCGACAGGGTCTCGACCATGAACTGGGTGAAGGAAAGGTCCGGCGCGCCGAAGAGCAGGAACAGCACCGCCACGGCAAAACCCTGGATGCCGAGCGCCAGGATCGAGTTCAGCCGGTTCTTCGCCATCAGCGTGCCGACGACGCCGACGACGGCGATGACCATGAAGGCCAGTTCGTGGAACTGCACATCGGCCGGCCAGACCGGCAGCCGCGGCCACTCGCCATACCAGGCCATCGGCGCAATCAGCGCAAAGGCGATCACGCCGAAGGTCACCGTCATGTAGACCTCCATCAGGCCCGGCTGGGTCAGGCGCGCGACGCGGCTCGAGAGGCGCACGAGGCCGGTGATGAACTGGTCGAAGCCGCGATCCGGCCCCCAGCCGAGGTCGGTGACGAGCCGGTCGGCGGCCGCGCGCGCCCTGTCGAGCACGAGATAGACGGCGATGCCGAAGGCAACGGTGACGACCGACAGAAGCAGCGCCATGCCGACATGCGGGATCGTGGAGATCGTCACCGTCTGCGGCGTTCCGGCAACGGCCGAGGCGAGCGGTGACGTCACGAGGCTGTGGGCGAAGGCGGAGAACAGGCCGGCGAGAAGGCCGGTGACGGCGAGCACGACCGGCCCCAGCCAGAGCAGGATCGGGCCTTCATGGGCGTGTTTCGGCGTTTCGACCTCAGGCCCGAGGAACGGTTTCAGCGCGACCGCGAAGGCGACCGCGAACATCAGGCCGTTGCCGATGACGGCCGCCAGCGTGAAGGTGATGGCGCGTATATCGAGTGCCCAGAGCGCCAGATAGATCTCCTCCTTGGCGAGGAAGCCGAAGAAGGGCGGCAGGCCGCCCATCGAGAGCGCCGCCAGCAGGGCCGCCGCGAAAGTGATCGGCATGGCGGCGCGCAAGCCGCCGAGCCTGCGGATGTCGCGCGTGCCCGCCTCGTGATCGATGAGGCCCGCCACCATGAAGAGCGCGCCCTTGAAGAGCGAATGCGCCACGAGATAGAGCGCGGCGGCGGCCACCGCATAGTCCGAGCCGAAGCCCGTCAGCATGACGAGCAGGCCGAGCGAGGCGACCGTCGTATAGGCGAGCATCAGCTTCAGGTCCGTCTGCCGGATGGCGAGCACCGTGCCGACGAGCAGCGTCAGCGCGCCGAAGGCCGGCAGGATCGTCTCCCAGGCCGGCGTGCCGCCCATCACCGGATTGAGCCGCATCACCAGATAGACGCCGGCCTTCACCATGGTCGCCGAGTGCAGGTAGGCGGAAACCGGCGTCGGCGCCTCCATGGCGTTCGGCAGCCAGAAATGGAACGGAAACTGCGCCGACTTGGTGAAGGCGCCGCCGAGCACGAGGATCAGCATGGCGAGATAGAAGGGGCTGGCGCGCACCTCCTCGCCATAGTTCAGAAGCAGCGAAAGCTGGGTGACGCCGGTGACGTTCCAGATGACGATGAGGCCCGCCAGCAAAAAGAGCCCTCCCCCGCCGGTGACGACCAGCGCCTGCAGTGCTGCCCGCCGCGAGGCCTCGCGCGCGTGGTCGAAGCCGATCAGCAGGAAGGAGGTGATCGACGTCATCTCCCAGAAGATGAAGAGCATCAGGAAGCTGTCGGAAGCGACAAGGCCCAGCATCGAGCCCATGAACATCAGGATGAAGGAGAAGAACCGCCCCAGATGTTCATGGCCCTTCAGGTAGCCGCCGGAATAGAGCACGATCAGCGTGCCGATGCCTGATATCAGCAGCAGGAAGGTCAGCGACAGGCCGTCGATCAGCCAGGAGAAGCTGACATTGTAGGAGGGCACCCAGGCATAACCGCCGGTCACCACCTCGCCGCGCGAGACTTCCGGCGAAAAGCCCAGAAAATGCAGGAAGACCAGGGCCGGCACCAGCGCCAGCGGCCAGGCGGCATTCGCGCCGAGAAGGCGTGTCAGAAGCGGAGCGACGAGCGCGCCGAGAAACGGCAGACAGAAGGCGATGAAGGTCAAGGCCGTGGTGTCTGGATGCATGCCGTCTCCCCTGTCGAGGCTTCCGCCTTCTGGTCGTTGTCGTCTTCAAGCCGCCGGTTCTATGTCGGTATGGCCGAAATCGCCACCCTTGAAAAGCAACTGCGCCATTTTTTCACGGGCAAGGGCATAGGCGAAACATTCTCGACAGATAAGACCGGCCGCAGACGCATCCACAAAGATCAATTTGGCAACCCGCGTTCGTCATATCCCAGGATGTCATCAGCACTTCGCCGGCCGTATTCCGGGGCTGCGGCGCAGTCCGTCGCGATGCGGTTGAGCCTCTCGGCACGAAGGGCCGTATCGTCAGCGTTCTCGATCCGCTGCAAACGCTCCTCGATGGCACGGCGCACCGCCGTCGCCACCGGTTCGCCGGTGCGCTCCGCAAGCCGGTGCGCCAGAGCCTGCGTTTCGTCATCCCTGATGATTAGCGGCATGCGATCCTCCACGTTTAACTTCCATGCAAGAACAGCGCCTGCGCTGGTCACATTACAAGTTCCTTCCAGTCTACGGCGCGATCAGGTCCACGGTCGGAAAATAGGTCCGGTAGCGGCCCCTGTCGCGCGTCATCAGAGCATACCCGGCCACGGCCGCATGCGCGCCGATGAAAAAATCCGGCAGCACGGAGGGACGCTTGCCGCCTGCCGCCCGATAGTGGCCGAAAGCCTTGCCGGCGAGGAACAGGGCCTCTTTCGGGATCGGGGCATGGGTGAACCCGGCCCGGGACAACATGTCGTCCAGCGCCTCTTTTCGCTCGTAGCGGATCGACACTTCCGCATAGATCAGGTCATTGATCGCAAGCGCGATACCGGCGACCTGCGCGTCCTCCAGCGCATTTGCCGACCAGTTCGCCCAGACCTGATCGTCGGTGACGAGATCCAGGATGACGTTGGAATCGACGAGGATCACCTCATGTCTCGCCGCGGGTCAGTTGCAGGATCTGATCCGTCGTCAGCCCCGAACCGGCATGCCCTCGTAAGCTGGCAAACCGGCCCGGCTCCCTGCCCGGCCCCTCCGGTGCGATCACGATGCTTCCATCAGCGGCACGACGGAACTCGACCCGGCTGCCCGCATGGATGCCGAGATAGTCGCGCACGGATTTCGGGATCGTCACCTGCCCCTTCGACGTCACGGTCGTTGTCATCGAGACCTCCGGTATTACCTCACATTTTGAAGGTAATACATCGGACATTCCGTTGCAAATGACGGGCGCCGATTTGCCTTTCCGTCCCGCCGCTCCTATCTCTTGCTTCAACGGAGGTTGCCCATGGATACGACGATGCTGAAAGTCCAGAAAACCGACGCGGAATGGCGGGCGCAACTGACGCCCGAACAGTATCGCATCACCCGCCAGCACGGCACGGAGCGGGCTTTCTCCAGCCCGGATTTCGACCTGTCGAAGAAGGGCACCTATCGCTGCGTCTGCTGCGAGCGGCCGCTCTACCGGTCCGAGACGAAGTTCAATTCCGGCACCGGCTGGCCGAGCTTCTACGCGCCGATCGAAGCCGAGGCCGTGACGAAACACGAGGACCGTTCCTACGGCATGAGCCGGGTGGAAATCCGCTGCGCCGATTGCGACGCCCATCTCGGCCACGTCTTCCCCGACGGCCCGCCGCCGACCGGCCTGCGCTACTGCATGAACGGCGTCGCGCTGACTTTCGCGCCGGATTGATCCTGGCGCCCCACCGGCCTTCGCCCCTGCGGGCGCTGAGTCGGCGCATGCTCAGCCGAGCTTCAGCTCCATGCAGGTGAGGTCGAGCCAGCGGCCGAACTTCTCGCCGACCTCCGAAAAGCGGCCGACGATGCGAAAACCGAGTTTCTCGTGCAACCGGATCGAGGCGGCGTTTTCCGCCTCGATGCAGCCGACCATGACATGCACGCCGTTGTCCCGCGCCCGCGCGACAAGGGCCTCCAGAAGGCGCCCGCCGATGCCGCCGCCCCGCGCGCCGTTCCGCACATAGATCGAGTGCTCCACCGTGTGGCGAAACCCCTCGAAGCTGCGCCAGTCGCCGTAGGAGGCATAGGCCTCGACGCTCCCGTCGCGCTCGGCGACCAGCACCGGAAAGCCCCGCGCCTGCCGCGCGGCAAACCAGGCCTGCCGGTTCGCCAGATCGACCTCCGTCTCGTTCCAGATCGCCGTCGTATTGGCGACGGCGTCGTTGTAGATCGCGAGGATCGCGGCAAGGTCCGCCTCGCCGGCATCGCGGATGAGAAGGGTATTGTCGGTCATGTCGGCTCCCATGCTGTCGGGAGGGCGGTCTGACCGCTGCCGGGGAGAAAAGCAAGCCCCGGTCGGCGCCTCATCACATCCCGTCCGGCGAGCCCGCGATGCAGGCGACGACGGC
>CAMPIK010000055.1 GCA_946886325.1 uncultured Shinella sp. | reverse complement strand
GGATTGAGAATGGTCTCGTTGTCGGCAAGATCAAGGTCGTCGACGACGCGCAGCGCCAGCCGGCCCGATTTCAGGATCTCGACCGCGCTCGAAATGCGCATGTCCGCCTGCTGGCTGGTCTGCGGCGAGGGGTCGGTCTCTTCCGCGTAGCGCGACAGGTTCTCGTCGAGCAGGATCTGCGTCATCGACGTATAGACCGGCGTCGTGAAGACGAGATAGGCAGCGCCCAGCGCAAGGAAAAGCGCGACCGTCAGCGCGATCAATCGGGCATGGCGGGCGAGGATCGCCACGAGGCGATCGAGATCGATGAAGGAATCGGAGGGATCCGGTTCCTTGCGGAAGACCTGGCTGTGCGGCACTGTGCGTTGGTGCATGGGGCTCCGTTCTGCCTTTCGGCGCGATGGATCGACGGGTTTGCCTCCCGAATCGATGGTCCCGGACAGAGCCTGCCGGTCCGGGACCCGAGGTCTTATGCGGCGCGAATCCGGCCCTCGTGGGACAGCATGATGTCGCGCAGCGACGGATAGAGCGACGTGCCCATGTCCGGCCGGGCGAGCGCGAAGGCGACATTGGCCTCGATGAAGCCGTTCTTCGAGCCGCAGTCGTAGGTCCGCCCCTCATAGACATGCGCGTGGAAGGGCTGCGTTTCCGAGAGTTTCAGCATGCTGTCGGTCAACTGGATCTCGTTGCCGGCGCCGCGCTGCTGGTGCGCCAGATGCGTGAAGATCTCCGGCTGCAGGACATAGCGGCCGTTAAGGAACAAATTGGACGGCGCTTCGCCCTGACGCGGCTTTTCCACCATCTCCGTCACGGCGAAACCGTGGCGGACGGCCGCTCCCTTGCCGACGATGCCATATTGCGAGACGTCCTCCGGCGCACAGGGCTCGACACCGACCACGTTGCCGCCGACCTCCCGGAAGAGATCCATCAGACCGGACAGGCAGCCGCGCGGGCCGAAGGAGATCATATCCGGCAGGAGGAGCGCAAAGGGCTCGTCGCCGATCAGGTCGCGGGCGCACCAGACGGCATGACCGAGGCCAAGCGGCGCCTGCTGCCGCGTGAAGCTGACCGCGCCGGCTGCCGGCAGCAGCCGTCCAAGCTCCGTGACCTGGGCATTCTTGCCGGATTTTTCGAGCGAGGAGATCAGTTCCGGCGTGTCGTCGAAATGGTCCTCGATGACCTGCTTGTTGCGGCTGGTGACGAAGACGACATGCTCGATGCCGGCCTCGCGCGCCTCGTCGAGGGCATATTGCACGACCGGGCGGTCGACGATGGTCAGCATTTCCTTCGGCATGGCTTTCGTCGCCGGCAGGAAACGGGTTCCGTTGCCGGCGACCGGGATGACGGCCTTGCGGACTGTCTTGGTTCGCTCCATGGGCATTATCCTTTGGTCTCGAGCGGTCGATTGTCCGCTGTCGGTGGGGAGGAAGCCGCGCGGGGCGCGGCCGTCTTTCGATGGGCCGGCCGCATCACGAGACGGCGCCATCGGGCCGCGATCGGCATGCCGAGATGCCGGAGCGCGACGGGATCGCCGAGCGCCACCTGGAGGGCAGGCCCGAACGAACGGTTCTTCAGATGTCGGACGAGCGCGAGAAACGCCCGCGCTTCGGCAAGGCTGCGGGTGCGCCGCCGCTGGGCGGCAGCTGCCGGACCGTCGAGGGGAAATCGCGCGAGAAAGCGGCGGTCTCCCTCAAGCATCGCCTCGACATGGTGGAGTTCGAGCACGCGCGAGATCGAGCCTTCGCGGATCTGGTAGATATAGCCCGCCTTCGGAACCACGTGGCACCGGCCGCCCGCGGCAAGGGCCGAGGCGAGTAGCAGGTAGTCTTCGCCGATCCTGAGTTCTTCGTCGAAGAAAAGCGCGTTCTCTTCGAGGAAGGCGCGGCGGAAGACCGGTTTCAGGTAGCCGAAATTGTGCGTGCTGCGGAAGACGAGGTTCGATTCGATGAAGGCCGGCAGGGTGAGCCAGGGCAACTGCGCCAACACGGATTCGGGAAACATCCGCTCGACGCGGCCATCGGCATGGAGCACGTCGAGATTGTCCACGACGACATCCGCCTCGGCGCGTTCCGCAGCGGCGAGGAGGTGCGTGAGCCGGTCGGGCCGCATCGTGTCGTCGGAATCGAGCACGGCGATCCATCGGCCCCTCGCGGCGGCAAAGCCGGCGTTGCGCGCGCCGCCCGGCCCCTTGTTGCGGTCGAGCGTGATCAGCCGCACGGCCGGGCATCCGGCTTGCGCGACGACCTGCGATGTCGCGTCGGTAGAGCAATCATCGACGACGATGATCTCGATATCGACCGCGCGCTGTGCCGCGGCACAGTCGATCGCGCGGCGGATCGTCTCGGCCGCATTATAGGCGGCGATCACGATGCTGACGTCGGGGGCTTGCCTGTCGATCATCGGACAGTCGCCTCCAGTTGCCCGTAGGGCTCGATGGCACGGGCTCCGGCAAGGCCGCCGACGGCGCCGGCATGGAGCAGACCGCGCAGCAGAAGGCGGTTGCGCCGGACCGGCCGGAAGAAGAGTGCCGTGGCGCCGGCGAAACATACGCCGCATTTGGCCGCCGCAAGGCCGGCCGCGCCGAGGCGGGCGGCACCGGCGTGCCGGGCGGCGAGCAGGTGGCCGTGCGTCTGCCCCATGCGGAGCCGGCGCTGCGCCAGCCAGGAGAACCGGGCGCGGGCGGCCGGCACCGGCTCGTGCACCCAGGCCTTCTCGGCAAAGGCGATGCGCCCGCCGGCGGCATGGACCTGATCGAAAAAGGCGGTGTCCTCGCCGCCGCTCCGGCCGAGCGCCAGGTCGAAGCGGCGGCCGGCGATCGACGGGGCGGCAAGGCGCATCAGCACGTTGCAGGTATAGCCGGTGCGGATTTCGCCATCGACCCAGACGGGGCGGGTCGAATGGAAGTCGCCGTCGCACATCCAGCGCGGCGCATCGGGACGGTAGAGCGCGCGGACCGGCCCCAGCACCGCGTCGGCCCCGGTCCTGTCGGCTTCGGCAAGCAGCCGGTCGAGCCATTGCGGCTCCACCGTCTCGTCATCGTCGACGAAGGCGATGAAATCCGCGTCCGCCTGATCGAGGCAGGCATTGCGCGCGATCGAGATGTTGCCGGCGGGGCAATGCACGTAGACGATATCGATGGGCAGCAGGCTGCGGGCGGCGTCCACGCGGGCGCGGGCACTCGGCTCGACGTCGTTGTCGGCAACGATGACGCGCAGGCGCACGCTGTCCGGCACGCTCAGCCAGGCAAGCGAAGCCAGCGTCTGCGCCAGGGCCGCGCGCCGGAACGTGCAGACCGCGATATCGACGCGAAGGGTAGTATGCGCGGCGACCGTCGTCATGCGGCAACCCTCCTGTGGCGGACATCGAGAAGCTCGCGCCAGAAGCCGGCGGACCAGGCAAGATGCATGATCATCGCGGAGACGGCGGCAAGCGGGCCGTAGGGGTTGCGCTGGCCAAGCGCCATCCAGGCGCCGTAGCCGAGGCAGGCGGCGGCCCAGAGCACGACGGGTACCGCCGCAAGCCAGGTGATCGCCGCGAGAAACGCGCCGACGGCGACGGGCGCCACCATCAGGGGGATCATCTGGCGCAGGCTCGGCCGCGACCGATGCTTGAGAAAATTCTGCGCCCGGCCCCGGCCGTAACGGAAATACTGCCTGAAGAGCAGCGGCGCGGTGGCGCGCGGATAGTAGGTCATGCTCGTGCGCGCCGTCATCCAGATCCGGTAGCCGGCCTGGTGCAGGCGGTAGTCGAATTCGGCATCCTCGTTGGCGTCGAAGCCTTCGTCATAGCCGCCGACAGCGCGGAAGGCCGATATGCGCATCAGCGCATGGTGCCCGTGATCGGCCCAGTGGCTCTCGGCGCCGATCCGGTGCTTGGCGCCGCCATTGCCGAGGACCGAGTTCTGCGCAAGCGCGGTCGCCTTCTGGAACGTGCCGAAGCCGACCGTCTGCATGGCGACCACGACGGAATCGGCGCCGGTCGCCAATGCCTCCTCGACCAGCACGCGGCAATAGTCGTCCGGATAGGTGCCGTGCGCGTCGATGCGGATCAGATAGTCGTTGTCGTCGCCGAAGGTCTCGACGGCGAGATTGACGGCGGCGGCCTGGATCCGCTTCGGATTGTCGAGGACATGCATGTCCGGCAGGGTCGCGGCAAGCCGCGCCGCGATCTCCGGCGTCCCGTCCGTGCTGCCGCCATCGACGACGACGAGCGTCGCGGCCAGCGGTTCAAGCGACGGCAGAAGCTTCTGGATGAGCGGCTCCAGATGGTGCGCTTCATTGAGGCAGGGGATGACGATCAGGCAGCGCACGGCGTTTACGGTGTCAGCGGTCATGGCAATCCACCCTGGTTGAAACGAAAGGGGCGAGGGGCTGCGGCATTGCGGCCGCGGCATCTTTCTGACGGAGCGACGCGAGGCGCTCGACGAAGGCGACGCAATCGGCGCGGTCGATGATCCAGGGCCGCGGTCCGAGACCAAGCAGGTTGGCGGATAGCGTCCGGTAGGTCGCTTCATCGAACGCCCCCAGCCGGTCGACCAGCGTTTCGGGCCTGATGTCGGGCAGGACCACGCCGATCCCGCGCTGAGCGGCCATCCGCGCCGTCTCGGTTCCCTCCAGAACGATCGGCAGGGCGCCATGCCGGCAGCCCTCGTAGAGCCTGTTCGGCAGAAGCCAGCGGGAATTGAGCCCCTCCTCGAAGAAGTCGATGGCCCAGGAGAAATCGACATCCGCATAGATGCCGGCGAGGTCTTCCGGGTTGCGGTACGGCCCTTCGAACCGGATGAAGGGTTCGCGGGCAATCGCGCCGTCGAAATCGTCGAACTCGGAATAGGCCGGCCGCCCGCGCAGGACGACTTCGAAACGCCCCTCCATCTGCCGCGTGAACTGCGAAAGCAGCGCGAGCGACTTGTGGCAGCGGATCGCGCCGAACCATCCGATCCGCCAGGGCACCCCGGCGGGCCGAGCCCGTGGGGCCGGCGCGGCGAGCGGACCGTCAAGTTCCAGCACCTTGTTTTCGACGAGATGGGCCGGTGCCCGGATGTTCGAAAGCGGCCTGAAATAGTTCTCGACGAAGGCCGGCGAACTTGTGACGAGAAGCGCGACGCGGCGGCCGATGTGGCGCTCGGCGGTGCGCATGGCACGGCCGAGCCCGTCCTCGCGCAGCAGGAGGCGATGCACGTCGAGGCATTCATAGGCGATCGGCACATCGCCGAAACGCGCGGCGGCCCGGTCGGCCAGCGCAAGCATCTCGAGATTGCGCGCGACGATGACGTCGGGCCTGACAATATCACGCAGGCTGCGCCCAAGCGACGCCGAGGCGCGGGCCACCGCGAAGACCCGCTGGGCAAACCGCGCATCCTCGGTGACGCCGAGTTCGATCGGCTCGATCCCCTTGATGCCGGCAAGGCGGTTCGTGCCGCGCCGGAAGCCCGCCAGCGTCACGGCGGCGCCGCCTGCCTGCAGCATCAGCACGCGCCGGCGCACGGCGGGGTCTGAGAGGTCGTGAACGAGGTAGAGCACGCGCAGCATGGGCGACATCCGGTCAGCGTTCAGTTCAGCAGGCAGGCGACGGAGCCGGTGAACTGGCAATCGTCGCCCTCGGCGGTAAAGGCCACGCGGTCCACCGTGAGCGTCGTCGGCCCGGCAAAGGAAAAGCGGCCCATCCAGTCCGACAGCGTGTCGGTGCCCCAGAGCGAGAGAAAGATCTTCTGGGCGTTGGCGGGCAGCTTTTCGGGATCGTTCACCTCGTGCACGAGCGCGCCGTTGAGGTAATAGCGGATACGGTCCTTCTGCCAGACGAAGGCATAGTCGTTGAAGCCGCTGTCGGCTCCATCAGGCACGTCGATCAGCTTTTCGTTGCCGCCCTTGCCGGAGACATACTGGTTCACCTGCACCTGCGCCGTGTTCTTGCCGAGAACCTCGAAGTCGATCTCGTCATGCGGCTTCTTGTCGGTCGGGCCGATATAGGTGAAGAAGGCCGAGTTCAGGCCCGGCCCGGTCGCGGATTTCATCCGCACCTCGTAGGTGCCGTGGCCGTAGCGCTTGCGGGTCTGGATTTCGCCGCAGGCATAGTCGCGTTCGCCGGCTGGTGCGGCATCGAACGAGAGCTCGAGCCTGCCGCCGGCAACCGTCGCCTGCTTCTTCGACCAGGTGCAGTTCTGGTGCGCGCCGTTGTTCCAGCCGTCGGAAACGTACCAGAAGCGCGTATCCAGCCGGTCGAACTCCTCGACGAAGGAGGTTCCGGTGGCGCCGTCCTGCGCCGAAACCGCGCCAGCCAACATAGTGGAGGCCGCGAGGGCCAGTAGAGGCGCGATCAGCCGATTTTGCGAATAAGGGATCATTGCGGTCACCTCCGTTGTGCCATGGCGGCGGGTTTTGCCGGCGGGTCCTGGCGTGGCCCCTCCGTCCGTCGCCCCTCTGTCCGTCGTGTTGTGCCGCCCTGTCGGCGGCCGGTGAGGATGGCGTGAAGCGTCGGCAGGCGACGCCGGGCGATTGCGTGCGTCGCCACGAGAATGGCGAGCGCCAGAACGGGGCTTACGGCGTAGAACAGCGGATAATCGATGACGTCGAAGCGGTTCCAGACCATCCAGAACAGGACGAGCAGCGGGTAGTGCGCGCAGAAAATCCAGAAGCTGAGGCCGCCGAGCCGCGCCAGCGCCTTGCCGGTCTCCGTCCGCACGAGCAGCGCGGACAGCGCCCAGGCGCCGAAGATGCCGGCAATCGCGGCGAGGCTGCGCAGCATGTCGAGCCAGACGGGAAACTCCGGGCCGAACGCATAGAGCGCAAGCGACAGCAGCACCGCCATCACCAGGGTGCCGAGCACCGCCAGGTCGGCAAACCGGTCGAGGCGCGCGATATCGATGCGGTGAAGCGCCGCGAAGACGCCGAAGCTGAAGCCGAACAGGATCGATTTCTTGAGGAAGAGCCCGTTCGGCAGCGGCAGGACGGCATAGGCGAGCATCAGCGCCAGCGTGATGCGCGGATAGCGAAGTACGGCAAGCGCGATCACCGGCGAAAGGAGGAGGCAGAGCAGCAGGTCGCGCAGGAAATAGAGCGGAATGTTGATCGGCCAGCCCTCGATCGCCAGGCCGAGGCTGAGCAGTTCACGCGGCGTGGCATGGACGACATCCGGCAGGTAGCCGAAGCCGATACCTCTTAGCTGGGCGACATAGACGACGGCGAGAAGGGCGAGGTTCCACAGAAGGAAGGGCAGGAGAATCGTGGATGCCTTGGAGCGCAACGTCCGGCCGTAGTCGAAGCCCTCCCATCCGCGATGGAAGAGCAGAAAGCCGGAAATGGCGCTGAGGCACGGCACGCCTATGCGGAAGAGGCTGTCGCCCAGGAAGACACGCAGCCAGTCGAACGCGCCGAACTGGCCGAGATAGGGGCTCGTCGTCGGATCGTAGGGAACATGCACGAAGATGATCCCGGTGATCAGGACGATGCGCATCATATTGATGCGGGCCGAAATGGATGCGTCGATATCCACGGTTTGCGTCACCCCTCTGGCGTGCCGTTCCCCCCAAAACGGCCATTCAAACAAGAGCAGACTCGAGCCTACGGATCAGAGTGTGTGCGATGCTGCGGAAGAAAATATGGCGGCGCAGCAAACTTCTGCGCGCTCTTGGTTGCAATGCAACATGACCAGTATTTGGCCGGTCCCCGAAACCGGCCGTTATCGGCATCGACAATCCGGGCCAAGTGGCCGACCGGCAAGACTTAGAAGATTATCAGAATATACTGATCGAGCCGCAATTCAGGGGTGCAGGCGGCACAAAACTTTTTTTGTTTTGCTTGGCCTGGTCCATGCGGACATCGCCAATTCGGGCGCGGCGGGAGCGAATTGGGGCCGGCTCAAGGCAGGCCGGCTGCCGGCAATGCCTTCGGCCGTCGCGCCATCGTCGCCAGTTTTCGAAGCAGCGGACGCTCGGTCAGAAGGACGAGAACGCCATAGATCGCGCCGCCAAGGGCGGTGCCGATTGCCACCTGCAGGACCGGATGAAAACCGGGCGCGAGATAGTGGACGAGCGCATAGCGCACCGCGACGGCCATGAGCGCTGCGGCGATCATCGGCCGTATCGACGGGTAGAAGCCGGACAGGAATGCGATCCCGTCGGCGCGAAACACCACCCAGGAATAGCCGATCAGCACCACGGCGTTCACAAGGCAGAGCGCGATCATCGTATCGACGAGCGTGCCGTTATAGGCGCCCGCCGCAACGGCGGCAGTGGTGGCGACAGCGCGGCCGATCGCCCACCAGAACAGCACGCCGCCATGGCCCGATCCCTTGAGATAGGGAATGAAGGTGCTGCACGGCGTGAGAATGCCCTTGGACAGCGCAAGCAGGCCGAGCACCGGCCAGGCGGCGGCCCATTGCGAACCGAAGAGCAGCAGCATCGACGGTTCGGCAAGCGCCCAGAGACCGAACATCATCGGCGCGAGCAGCAGCGTCGTCACCTGCGTGCTCAGCATCAGCGCCTGCGACCGGCGCTCGCGGTCGTGCGCCATCGTGCTGAAGGCGGGGAAGAGCACGCCCATGACCGCCGAAAGCACCACCTGGTTCGGAATGCTGGAAAAGCGGTTGGCGGCGGAATAGGCGCCGGCATCGGCAAGGCCGAGAAAGCGCGAGATGACGACCATCGGCGACTGGAAGGTCACGAAATTTGCGATCTCCGACCCCATCAGCCCGAGGCTGAAGCGCCCGAGCCTGACGACGCTGCCCCCGCGAAAGCAAAGCCGCGGCAGATAGCGCGAGACCAAGAAAAGCCCGCCGAGGCGGATAATGCCCGACACGAAAAGCTGGACGACAAGTGCCCAGACGCCGAAACCCGCGAATGCCATCAGCACGGCGATGATTGCCGCGACCGATTCGGCAATCATGCTCCACAAGGCGTCCTTGCTGAACTGCATGCGCCGCGCGACCAGCGCATAGGCGACGTCGCCGGCAAGCTGCAAGGGAATGAGCAGGCACATGGTGCGCAGAAGGGAGGCGGCATCGGCCGCGCCGAGCCAGCCGGCGAGCGGCTCGGCCCAGATGTAGAGGCCGCCCGCCATCAGGCAGGCAAGCGCCAGATTGGCCCAGAAAACGGAGTGAATCGTCTCCTCGTTCTGCGTCTTTTCGAGGATCAGCGCGGAGGCAAGGCCCGCGCCGCCGATCATCGCCAGGAACTGCACGAGCGCGAGCGCGACGGCCACCGCGCCGAACTCTTCGGGCGTCAGCAGGCGGGCAAGAATCGGCACCGTGACAAATTTAAGCCCGAATGTGCTTGTCTTGGATAGGACGCTCCAGCCGACGTTTCGCGTGACCGACTTCGCGTTGACCTGCTGGGACATGGGCGGATTCCTGCTCGAAAGGAGCCTCGACGAAGACCAAAAGCCTGCGCCGGAAACGGCCGCGCCCCCGTGGGAGGAGACCAAGCGAAACTCTTTCTAGAGAAACCACAGGGACGAAAAGATGGCGAAGCTGACAGTTATCATCCCCTTCTACCAGAAGGAGCCGGGCATCCTGCGGCGTGCGCTCGCGTCCGTATTTGCGCAAGGGTTCAGGGACTTCGACGTCATTGTCGTCGATGACCAGTCGCCGTGCCCGGCAGACGGGGACATAGACTCTTTTTCGGCGGAAGAGCGCGCGCGCATCCGCGTGATCCGCCAGGAGAATGCCGGACCGGGCGGCGCGCGCAATACCGGGCTCGACCATGTTCCGGACGAGACGGCCTTCGTCGCCTTCCTCGATTCCGACGATATCTGGTCGCCCGACCACCTGTCCGCCGCCGAGGCCGCGATGACCCGTTTCGGGGCCGACTGCTATTTCGCCTCCATCACCGGCGGCGATGCCTTCTACTATCATTTCGGCGTGGCCGATCTCGAACGGACCGAGACCGTCGAACGGCTCGGCGAATCTCCGCTTCTCATCGAGGTTCCCGACCTGACGCAGGTCATGCTCAAGAACTGGAGCTTCCTGCATCTGTCCTGCATGGT
>CAMPIK010000054.1 GCA_946886325.1 uncultured Shinella sp. | reverse complement strand
GATCGGGACCGAGGAAATTTTCCACGAAGTCGTTGGCGGGCCGCGCCAGCACCGCTTCCGGCGTGTCGTATTGCAGCAGCCGCCCATCGCGCATGATGGCGATGCGGTCGCCCATCTTGATCGCCTCGTCGAGATCATGCGTGACGATGACGACGGTCTTGCTGACCTTCTTGAGGATCTGCCGGAATTCGTCCTGCAGCTTGACGCGCGTGATCGGGTCGATCGCCCCGAACGGTTCGTCCATCAGCATGATCGCCGGATCGGCCGCCAGCGCGCGGGCAAATCCGACACGCTGCCGCTGGCCGCCCGAAAGCTCGTGCGGCAGCCGCTTGCGCATCACCGCCGGATCGAGGCTGACGAGGTCGAGAAGTTCGTCGATCCGTCGATCCGTCTTCGCCTTGTCCCAGCCGAGCAGGCGCGGGACCGTGGCGATATTCCGCTCGATCGTCATATGCGGAAACAGGCCGACCTGCTGGATCACATAGCCAATGCTGCGGCGGAGCTGCTTCTCGTCGGTCTCGGCGATATCGCGGCCGTTGACCAGCACCCGGCCGACCGTCGGCGTTTCGAGACGATTGATCATCCGCATCGTCGTCGTCTTGCCGCAGCCCGACGGGCCGATCATCGCGACCGTCGTGCCGGTTTCGATCTCCAGATCGAGGGAATCGACGGCGTGGCGGTCGCTTCCCTCGTAGTTCTTGGTGACGTGATCCAGTCGTATCATCTTGGTCGCTTTCCGCGGTCATCGTCTTTGAGTGAAGGATCGCTCCAGCCGGCTGAAGATCAGCTCGGCCAGGATGGCGAGAAGGGCAATGGGCAGCGCGCCGACGATCAGGCGCGGCATGTTCATGATGGCGATGCCGGCATTGATGAAGTCGCCAAGCCCGCCGCCGCCGATGAAGGAGGCAAGTGCCGCCCCGCCGATCACCTGGATGGCGCTCGTGCGGACACCCGCCAGGATCGCGGGCACCGAAAGCGGCACCTCGATCTGCCACAGGATGTCGCGACGTCCCATGCCCATGCCGGTCGCCGCATCGACGATCGCCGGGTCGATCTCCCTGACGCCGATGATGGTGTTGAGGAGGAGCGGCGGAACGGCAAGCACAACGAGCGCAATGACGGAGGGCAAGAGGCCGATGCCGAGAAACGGCATGGTGGCCGCCAGGATGGCAAGGCTCGGGATCGAACGCAGCGAGCCGGCGATATTGATCGAAATGAAGGCCGCGCGCGGCAACCGCGCGACCAGGAATCCGAGTGGAACGGCAATCACCAGGGCGATGCCGAGCGATATCACGCACATCAGCATGTGGCGGTTGAAGGCGCTGAAGAAGCTGCCCGGATTGTCGGCGATCCAGCGGAAGGCGTCGATGATGATCATGCCGCTTGCCTTCCGATGCGGCGGCGCAGGATGGTTTCGAGCGATGCCAGGAGATAGTCGGTGAAAAGCGCGAGTGCCGAGGTCAGCAATCCGCCGGCGATGATCTTTTCCGGAAAGCGCTGGTCGATGCCCTCGAAGATGATGACGCCGAGCCCGCCTGCATTGATGTAGGCGGCGACCGTCGCAATGCCGATCACCGTCACCATCGCGATGCGGATGCCGCTGACGATGAAGGGCATGGCAAGAGGCAGTTCGACCTCCCAGATGCGCCGGGCCGTTCCGTATCCCATACCATTGGCCGCATCGAGCACGTCGCGCGGAATGGACTGGAAGCCGAGCCCGATATTGCGGATCAGGATCATCAGCGAATAGAGCGCCAGTCCGGTGATCGCGGGCGCGGCGCCGATGCCGAGAATCGGGATGAAGAGGGCGAAGAGCGCAAGGCTCGGAATGGCGAAGAGAACGCCGGTGACGATGACGACGAAGCCGAATGTGCGGGGCCGCCGAGCGGCCCATATGCCGACGATCAGCGAAATCACCAGCGCGATGCCGACCGAGGAGAAGACCAGATAGAGATGTTCGAGCAGGGACTCGAACATCCGGTCGAAGTTCTTGGGAACCCATTTCATCGGGAACCTCCATCGGGAGAGCGCGAGAAACCGTACGGGCAGGCTACCATGTGACCCCCAGTGCACGATCCGCCTCTTGCGCTCTCGCCGGCAGGCTTTCGTAGTCCGAGAGATCGGGCTCGGCGAAACCGGAGAGACCGAGCGGTTTCAGGACCGCCCGTCCCGCATCGCCCAGATGTGCCGCGAGCAGCGCCCGGCGAAGCGCGGAGACGGTGTCGGCCGGTTGCTGGCGCGCGGCGACGAGAAGCGGAAAGGGAGCGGGCTCCGTCGTCGCGACGATGCGAAGCGACGACACGGTGTCCGGCTCGTGCATCTCCAGCAGTTGATAGGCATAGGCATCGATGGCGCCGACTTCGATCCGGCCGGTATCGATCGCCTCCACGATGCCGGCCGGGTTCAGCAACGGGCCGACGGTTTCGCCGGTGACACGCACATCCGGCAGGCCGGCCAGATAGGCCCGGGGTGCGTGATAGCCGGACTGGGAGTCGCGCACGGTCCAGCCCCAGCGCGCGGAGCCGAGGTCGGCGCGGTCGATGGTGGAGCGCCGGCCCGTCACGATATGGCTTGCATAGACGGGTTTGCCATGTCCCCAGGCCGCGACCGAAACGGGTGCTGCCAGCGCCACGGGCCTCTCGTCCGGCGCCATTTTCGAAAACGGGTAGCCGCACATGAAGACGGCGCCCATGTCCGGCCGTTGCCAGAGTTCGGACAGCGGCTGGGGGGCGGCATGCGCGACGATCCGAAGCTCGATCCCGGTTTCCCCGCAAAGCCACATGAAGAGATCGTCCCAAAGCCCGCGGATCGTCGGGCTGAGATTGTACATTCTCGACGAGGCAACGGGCGTGGCGGCGGAATCAGGCATGGCGGGTCACGCGAACCGCAGCCGCTGGCCGATGCCGAGCGCCTTCGCCTTGTCGACCATGGCTGCGCCGAGCGCCACATCCGTGGTGCTGAGACCGCGATGCCAGAAGAGGATGGTTTCGTCGTCGCTTTCGCGCCCCGGCTTTTTGCCGCAGACGATCTGGCCGATTTCGGCATGGAGGTTCTCGGCCGTCACCTTGCCCTCGTCCACATGGCGGCGGAGCGCCCCAAACGGCTTTCCGGGGCCGCACTGTCCCCAGTCGTCGACCACGACCTTGTCCATGATATCGGTGAGATCGAATTCGAGAGCGCTCATCGTGCCATAGGGAACGACGAATGCGCCCTTCTTGACCCATTCGGTCTTGAACAGCGGCGTCGGCTCCGGCAGCCGGCTCGCCTCGATCATGATATCGGCGCCCTTCAGGCAATCTTCCCAATTGTCGGTGACGATGATCTTCTTGCCGAGGTCCTTTTCAAGCCGCGCCGCGAAGGCCTCGCGGCTTTCCGGACGGCGGGAATGAACGCGGATCTCGTCGAAGTCGAAGAAATGGTCGAGCAGCCGCACGTTCCAGTAGGAGGTGCCGCGCGCGCCGATATGGCCGAGCACCTTGCTGTTGCCGCGCGCCAGATATTTGGCACCAAGCGCCGTCACGGCGCCGGTGCGCATGTCGGTGATGGCGGTCGCATCGATGATCGCCTTCGGCACGCCGGTGTTCGGGTCGAAGAGATTGAGCACGGCCATCTCGGACGGCAGGCCGACCTTGTAGTTGTCGACGAAATCTCCGACGACCTTGACGCCGGCATAGCCGAGAGATTTTACATAGCCGCGCAGGACGTTGAAATGACCCTTGTCGGAGCTCTCGGGCACGAGATGCACGCGGGGCTCGATGACGGTCTCGCCGCGGCCCTGGGCGTCGAGCGCCTTTTCCACGGCACTCAGGATCTCGTCATTGCTCAGCGCCAGTGCCTTGGCATCGAGCGCATTCAGATAGTCGATCCAGATTTCCTGCATTTCCCGTTCTCCAGGCCTGTCGTCGGCGGTGCCGGTCATTTCGGTCGGTCCGGAAAGCCGGCCGGGCAAGCCGGCTTTCCGTCGTTTGCGTCTAGCAAGGCGTACAGGCGAGGCCCGCGGGCCACGCCGTCCTACTTCAGCAGGCCTTTTTCCTTCAGGAAGGCCTCGGCGACGTCCTTGGCTTCCTCATGCTCGGTCTCGACCTTGGCGTTGAGGACCTGCATCGTCGCGTTGTCGAGGTGGGAGCCGAGCGATTCCAGGATTTCCGCCATCTTCGGATTGGCGTCGAGGGCCTGCTGGCGCACGACCGGTGCCACGTAGTAGGGCGGGAAGAGGCCCTTGTCGTCCGCAAGGGCCGTCAGGCCCTGGGCGCCGATCTGCCAGTCGGTCGCCGCACCGTTGACGACATCGATATCCTTCTGGGACAGCGCATCGTAACGCAGGCCGAGCTTGGCGAACTGCTTGAACTCCTTGAATTCCGCATCGTAGACGCGCTTCAGGCCCGGAAGCCCGTCGGCACGGTCGGGAAACTCCGCGCCGCCGCCGAAGACCAGCGTCTTGGAGACCTTGGCAAGATCGCTGAGCGTCTTCAGGCCCTCGGCTTCAGCCGTCTCGTTGCGCACGACGATGACATAGCCATTGTTGATGCCGGTCGGCTTCAGCCATGTCAGGCTGAACTCCTTGGCGTAGAATGCCTTGACCTCGTCATAGACCTTCTGGGCGTCGGTCGACATGGTGCCCTTGACGACGGCCGAAAGCGCCGTGCCGGTATATTCCGGATAGAGGTCGATCTCGCCGGTGGTCAGGGCCTGGTGGGCGATCAGGGTCCCGCCGAGGTTGATCTTGCGCTCGACCTCGAAGCCGGCATCCTCGAGAAGTGCTGCGTACATCTCGGCCAGGATGTACTGTTCGGTGAAGTTCTTGCTGCCGACCTTGATGGCCTCTGCGGCAGCAGGCTTGAATGCGACGGTGGCCATCACAGCGGCGGCGATGGCAGATAGGATCGTTCGTTTCATCTTCATTCCCTCTGGTTTTCGTTAGGTTCGAATGTCGGCATATCCGCCGACCAGTCCCGGTCTTTTCGACTCTTCTGGTTGGAATGCCCTGCTCGCCTCCCGTCAGGCGGAGTTGCGTATGAGGTCTGCAATGGTCTCGAAATCAGGTCCCTGCGCCCGGTCCTCGCCAAGCGACGGAACGCGTTCACGGACGAGCAGAAAGGCCCGGCGCGTTCCGGCGCCGAGCTCGTTTTCGACGCCGCGCAGTTCGCTCGCCTGCGCGGCCGCGATGAGTTCGATGGCGATGAGGTACCGCAGCCGCTCGATGATCGCTTCCGTCTTGGCGAGAACGCTTGGAGCAAGCGATGCCTGGTCCTCGACGCCGTCCGCCACCGGAATGGGCGTCAGCGAAGACGGGGCGGCGAGGTGACGGATGTCGGCTTCAAGCGCCGATACGGTCTTCTGCACGGTCGCAAAGCCCGTCCGGCTCTGGCCGAGCTCTGTCAGGAAACGCGGCAGGTCGGACATGCCGGCGGACATGATCTTCATCGTGCGGTAGGCGGTCGCCGCCGCGCAATGGGCCATGGCCTGGCCGAGCCTTTCCCAGGCGAGCACGAAGGCCGTCATGTCGAAATTGCCATGCGACAGCATCAGCCCTTCCTCGACCAGCACGACCGGATTGTCGCCGGAGCTTGCGATCTCGATCTCGGTCACGTCCCGCGCTTCGTTGATCGCATGCAGGAAGGCACCCCAGACCTGCGGCGCGCAGCGATAGCTTAGGGGATCCTGAAGCCGCCGTGCCGCGCCTTCGGAAAACAGCGAGCTTCCCGCCAGCAGATGCCGGAGCCGGGAGGCGGCTTCGCGCTGACCGAAGGCCGGCCTTGCGGCCAGGGCACGGTCGTCGAAAGCGGTGACATTGGCCCGGAAGGCTTCGAAGTTGAGGGCAATGGCCGCAAGCGACCAGTCGAACAGCCGATCGATATCTTCAAGGCAAAGGCAAGCCTTGCCGACGGAGAGGCTGTTGGCGACGACGAGAGCATGGCCGTCCTTCGGCGCGAGCGGGAGAGGCGCAAGCCCGGCCTCACGGAGCGCGTCCGCTGCCGGCATGACCGTGCCGCGGAATTCCGCCTCGCCGTCGCCCAGCAGCGCACGCCCCATATGCGCGAGCGGGGCGAGATCGGCCGCGCCGATCGAACCCAGCGAGGGAACGACGGGATGAACGCCGGCGTTCAAGGCCGCAACCAGTCCGGAAAAGACCGGCAGCGAAACCCCTGATCCGCCCGCGGCCATTCCGGCGATCCTGACAGCCATCATCGCCCGCACCGCTTCCCGCGGCAGTGCCGCTCCGACGCCGACGGCGCGGGCCTGCGGTACGCGCATCTGGAAGGCCACCAGGTCTTCCGTCGCAAGACGCGTATCGACGCCGGCGCCAAGCCCGGTCGTCAGCCCATAGACAGGGACATCCGATGCGACAAGCCTGTCCACCACGGCACGGGCGGCGAGGATCTTCTCCTCGACCGGCCGCGAGATCGCCAGATGGGCCGAGCGCCTTGCAAGGGCGGCGATGTCGCCCACGGTCGGCGCGGCGCCGGTGAAGGTTATGACCTTGGCATCTGTCATTCTTCCCTCCCTTTCAAAAGAGCCAGGGGCTTTTTCGACGCCTTGCCGGATCGCGCCTCGAGGCGATATTTGTCGCCGGGATAAAAGAGCAGGGCGCAGGTCACCACGGCGTCGCCCGACCAGGTGCGCCGGAAAAGGCGCAGGCACGGCTGGTCCGCCTTGATCCCGAGCAGCCTGCGCACGGTACCGTCCGGCCGGATTGCCTCGACGAGGTGCTCGAACTCCGTGATCGGTGCAATGCGGGTCAGGTATTCGTTCGGCGTGACGCGGGTGAAATCATTGTCGAGATATTTCGGGGCGACGACCGGATTGACGTAGCGCTCTTCGATCTGGATCGGCTGATCGTCCTCGAAATGAACGATCAAGGTGTGCATGACCTCGGTCCCTGACCCGATTTCGAGCGACTGGGCGACGACGGGGTCCGCCGGCATGCGATCGGCGATAATCACCTTGGCCCTGTGTTTTGCGCCCCTGCTCGAAATCTCGTCGGCGATGTTCCGGATCTGCAAAAGATCGATGTCCTGCCGCTGCGAGGAGACGAAGGTCCCGATGCCGGCCGACCGCGTGAGCACCCCTTCGAACATCAACTCGCGAAGCGCGCGATTGGCGGTCATCCGGCTGACCCCGAAGGATGAAACAAGCTCGCTTTCCGAATAGACCCGGTCGCCCGGCTTGAAGGTGCCGTCGGCGATCAGCTCCAGGATGTTTTCCTTGATCCGCAGGTAGTGCGGCGCATTGCCCGCCGGCTTCGGTCCCGACATCGTCATGCCAACCTCGCCGTTCCGTTATCAAGGGCCGTGACGCCGCGCTCGGGCACCTGCGCGCGGAACCGTATGTCCCGGCCGTCGCGCCAGATCTGGAATTCAAGCCGGTCGCCGGGAAAGACGACACCGGTAAAGCGAGCAGCGATCGACTCGATATCCGCGATGTCGCCGGTCAAGCCGGTGCTTCGCCCGATCGCATAGGCGGCGTGGCCGAAGGTGCACAAGCCGTGCAGGATCGGTCGCGGGAAGCCGGCGCGGCCCGCATATCCGGGATCGGAGTGAAGCGGGTTGAGGTCGCCGTTCAGCCGGTAGAGCAAGGCTGCATCGTCCCGAATGGACAGGAGGACGCGGGCATCGGGCTCGCGTTCCGGCACGGCGGGAAGCGCCTCCGGTGCATCCCCGGCCGACCCGCATCCGCCATCGCCGCGGCAGGCATTCGTCTGGATGATGGTCGCAAGGCGGCTCTCGTCCTCAGCGAAGATCACCCGTTCGAAGGTGGCGAACATTCCCTTCTCCACACCGCGGTCGATGACCGACAGCATGCGCGATCGGGAATGAAGCGGCGCATCGAGCGGAAGCGGCCGGTGAACCGTCAGGCGATGCTCCGAATGCACCAGTTTCTGCCAGTCGACGCCGGCGGCTTTCATCCAGGGGCCGGCATGCGCAACGACGTTGGCCAGTGTCGGCGCCGGTTGGAGGCCGGTTTCCTGTGTGCGCCTCAGATGCGCCGCGTCGAGAGGCTCGCTGCCATATCCTGTCGTCAGCGCATAGAGGATCGCGTCGCGCGGCGAGACCGTCTGCCTCGCCTCGGGAATGGCGTAGTCCATCAGCGCCTGTGCGGTCAGGGGCATCGTCACGCTCCCGTTCGGATGGCGGGTTTGCGGCTGCCGCCGGCCAGCCGAATGCCGCCATCGACCGAAATCAGTTCGCCGGTGACGAAGGCCGCGCCTTCGATCAGCCAGACGACCGCGCCTGCGACATCCTCCGGGGTTGCGACCCGGCCGAGCGGTGCGGTCTCGGAAAAGCGGTTGGCCAGCGCATCATAGGCGTCTGCCCCGAGCGTCTGGCGCATCCAGCGGGTATCGATCACGCCGGGGCAGACCGCGTTGACGCGGATATCAGGGCCGCAGGTGCGGGCAAGCGCCATGGTGAGGGCGTTGAGCGCGCCTTTCGACGCGGTATAGGCGAGCGAGGAGCCGCCGCCGGTAAAGGCGACATTGGACGAGACGTTGACGATGGCGCCGCCGCCGGCAGCCCGCATGGCCGGCAGGGCCGCCCGGCACATCTGGTAGGCGCCGACGACGTTCACCCCGAAGACCTTCTGGAAGTCGGCGGCCGAAAGGGTCTCGAGATCGAACGGATCGGACTTGATCGTGACCGCGGCATTGTTGACCAGCGCGTCGACACGGCCCCAGCGGGAAACCGCCCGCTCCACCATCATCCGGCAGGCGCCGTCATCGGAGACATCGGCCTGGACGAGTTCAACCTCCGCGCCGAGCGCTCGGCAGGCCGCGGCGGTTTCCTCCGCCTCATCGACGCTGCGCGTATAGTTGACGACGACATTGGCGCCCTTTTCGGCCAGCATGCGGACGCAGGATGCGCCGACGCCGGTTGCGGAGCCCGTAACGATGACCACGGCGCCATCAAGGGTCATGGCTGAAAATCCTTCATCGGAGATCTCAGGAAAAGGCGGGGATCCATCTCGGCGACGTGGTCGGCGACCGCCACGCCGTCGGGAAGCCGATCGATGACGTCCGACCGGATATCGATGCCCGGCGCCACCTCGCAAAGTGTCAGCCGGCCGTCCAGGACCTGGAAGACGGCCCGTTCGGTGATGACGATCTGCCTCTGTCCTTCCGGCGCCGAGGAAGGGTCGGAACTCACCTGGCGCACGCGATCGACGATCTTGCAGGAGCGTCCGTCCTTGACGATTTCGAGTTTGCCGTCGCCCACCCGGACATCCGCGCCGCCATGCGAAAAGGAGCCCATGTAGACGACCTTGCCGGCGGTCTGCGAAATGTTGGTAAACCCGCCGACGCCGACGATCGTCTCGCCGAACCGGCTGACATTGACGGCGCCGCTGACATCGACTTCGGCCATGCCGAGAAAGGCGATGTCGAGCCCGCCGCCGTCATAGAAGTCGAATTGCGAGGCCTGCGAGATGATGGCGCTCGGATTGATGGAGGCGCCGAAGGACAGTTCCTCCGCCGGAATACCGCCGATGACGCCGGACTCGATCGTCACGTCATAGCCGTCGAACCGTTCCTCGCTGGCGATCCGGCCGATCCCGGCGGCAATGCCGATCCCGAGGTTGATCGTCGGATGGGACAGGCCCGAAAGTTCCAGAAACGCGCGGCGCTGGATGATCTTGTCGGCTCCGAGGGGAAGAGGATCGAGGCGATCGACGGCCGCCCTGAACCGCCCCGTATAGGCGAGATTGTCGGTTTCGCCGAAGCTCACGCCATGCTGGGCCGGGTCCTCGCAGACGACGACGTAGTCGACCAGCATGCCCGGCACACGAACATCCGCGGCCGGCAGCGAACCGCCGGCGGCAATCCGCTTCACCTGCACGATGACGATGCCGCCGGAATTGCGCCCCGCCTGCGCCATCGCAAGCGCGTCGAGCGGGAAAGCCTCGTCCTCCATCGTGATGTTGCCGTCCTCGTCCGCCGTCGTGCCCCGGAGCAGGACGCAGTCGATCGGCAAAGACCGATCGAGCAGCCATTCACGGCCGCGATGGTTGTCGAGTTCCACGAGGTCGGGACTGGCGCGACCGTTCATCCGA
>CAMPIK010000053.1 GCA_946886325.1 uncultured Shinella sp. | reverse complement strand
GCGACGCCGTGCGCGCCTATGCCGCCGGCGGACAGGCCGACTACGTCAGGGCTGCCGCGCAATAGGCGCTGCCAATCAATCGGCCGAAACCACCGTAATCAGCGCATTCGGCGGGTCGAGCGCCTCGTAGGCGATGCCGTCGCCTTCGACGAGGGTTACGATCGCCTCGCCGCTGCCGTTGGCCAGGGCGATCGTGCCGTCTTCGTTTCGGGTCCAGGTGGTGGCGTCGCCGAGACCCGGCCAGACCCGATTGCAATCGGCATCGGCGGCGAAACGCTGGCTGCGATTGGTGACGGGCTCACCCCGTTCGGCAAGGCAGGCGGTTTCCGCCATCAGGTTGCTGATCGAGAAGGCTTTCGTATCGGCCGCCTTCTGCGTCGAGCCCGTGGTCAGTTCCGCGGTTTGCACCGCGTCGTTTCGATCGGCGACAGAAACCACGCCGACGGAAGCAAGTGCGGCCATACCGGCCAGAATCAGCGACTTCATCGAACCCCTCCTTTGCGGTCAGGTGACAGTCAGAGACTGCGCCTGCGACATTGAGAAAGGGTTAACAAACGGTTTCCGCCACTATGGGGCGGCCGTCATTTGCGACGCTCGAAGGGTGTTTCGGGAACAGGGGTCAGCGCCTTGCCCGTGGAGAACCAGGACAGCAGATTCCCCGCGACATGCTCTGCCATGGCATCGCGGGTCGCGACCGACGCGGATGCGACATGCGGCAGCAGCGACACATTCGGCAGCGAGAGCAGTGCGTCAGGCACATTCGGCTCGTCCTGGAAGACATCGAGGCCGGCCGCCGCGATCACGCCGGTGCGCAGCGCTTCGGCCAGCGCATCCTCGTCCACGGTCCAGCCGCGACCGACATTCACCAGAACGCCCGTCGGTCCGAGCGCTGCCAGAACTTCGGCATTGATCGTCTTGTAGGTCTCGTCGGTCTTCGGAACGATGGCGATCAGCGTATCGACGGCGGAAGCCATCTCCATCAGGGACGGGTAATAGCGATAGGCAAGGCCCTCGCGCTTCGAACGCGTGTGATAGACGATCTCGACGCCGAAACCCTCAAGCCGTTTGGCGATGGCAAGACCGATGCGGCCGAGGCCGTAGATGCCGACGGTGCGCCCGCGCAAGGTGAGCGGCGTCAGCGGAAAATTGCCCTCCGACACCCAGCGTCCCTGCCGAAGCCAGGTCTCCGCCTGCGGAAACTGGCGAATCGCGTTCAGCAGCAGCGCGATCGTCGTGTCGGCCACCTCGTCGTTCAGGACATCAGGCGTGTTGGTGACGACGACCGAGCGTGCTGCCGCGGCAGCGGTATCGACACCGTCATAGCCAACGCCGAAGCTCGACACGATCTCGAGCGCCGGAAGGCTTTCCACCATGTCGGCGCCGAAACGGCCGACCACCGCGACGCCCTGGATGGTCGCAGCAACCTCCGGGTCGAGAAGCGATGGATCGGGCGCGTCGATCCGCACGACGTCAAAAGTTTCCGACAGGCGCTCGACGACGCGTTCGCGGATCGCTCCGGGAATGAGGATACGGGTCTTGCTCGTCATGATGTCCTCGCTTGACTGCTGCGTGGGGAGATCGTGCTTCAGGCTTCGAGCACGTGCTTCAGGGGGCCGGTCGACTGGCGAATGCGCATCTCCGGCTTGATGAGATGGATGCCGTCCGGTTCGTGGCTGCCGGAAAGCTTGTCGAGGAGCGCGCGGGCGGCACTGCGCCCGACTTCGGACTGGCCGTTCCAGACCGTGGTCAGTGACGGCGTCGCAATCGACGCCTCCTCGAGGTCGTCATAGCCGGTGACGGAGACGTCCCGGCCGGGCACGAGGCCGGCGCGGGCGACGCCGCTCATCAGACCGATCGCCACGAGGTCGTTCCAGCAGACGGCCGCGGTCGGCTTTTGCGGCAGAGACAGGAAATGCACCGCCGCCTCGAAACCGCCCTGCTTGGTGCGGGGACCGGGAATGCGCAGGTTCGGATCGACATCGATATTGGCCTTGCGCAGGGCATTCACATAGCCCTGGTAGCGGTCCCGCCCGGTCGATGTCTGGTCCGTGCCGCCGACCATGGCGATGACACGGTGGCCGAGACCGATCAGGTGGTTGGTCGCAAGCGAAATCCCGTAGCTGTCGTCGCCGCGGAAGATCGGCACGTCCAGCCCCTCGATCGAGCGCGCGATCAGGATCGCCGGCATGCCGTTGTCCTCGGCAAGCTGGATATCGGCGGGCGGCGTGCCGATCGCCGGCGACATGATGACGCCGTCGCCGCCGAGCTGCAGCAGCGTCTCGACGAAATTGCGCTGCTTCTCGACCGAGTCGTAGTGATTGGAAAGGATGAAGGTCTGCCGCTCGCGGTCGAGTTCGCTCTCGATCGCCTTCAGGATTTCCCCATAGAACGGGTTCATGATGTCGTGCACGACGACGCCGATGATGCCGGAACGCGAGGTGCGAAGGCTGGCCGCGCGGCGGTTGTAGATGTAACCGAGGGTTCGCGCCTGTTCCTTGATGCGATCCCGGGTGAGGGCCGCAACGAGCGGGCTGTCGCGGAGCGCCAGGGACACGGTCGCCGTGGAAACACCGAGCGTTTCGGCGATCGTCGAAAGCTTTATCTTTTGTGCCACGCCCCCTCCCGAAGGACTGTCACGCTTTAAACGGTTTATCTAAACTTTTTAAATTTCCTCCGCAACCTCTTTTTCCTCGTCCTCGTCGTCGATCCCCTCGACCATCCGGAGATTGCCGTCGACCGTGCGCAACAGCTTGAAAAGCGTGCGGATTTCCTTGTCGCTCAGACCTGCCACCGCCTGCGCCTCGCTGATGCGGCAGGCATTTCCGATCAGGTCGACGGATCGTTTGCCGTTCTCCGTCAGGTGGACCACGGTCAGGCGACCGTCCGTGTCATCCGGGCGCCGCTCGACGAAATGCTGCGCCTCCAGCCGGCCGATCGTGCGGGTCATGGTCGGCGCTTTCACGCCCAGACGTGTGGCCAGTGCGCCCGCAGTCATGCCGCCGTTTTCGGCAAGCGCAAGGATCACGCCGTCCTGCCCGGCATAGAGCCCGCCGGAGAGCAGGTTGCGGGACAGCACCGTCCGCATGGAACGGGCGGCCTGGGCAAGCGTCGTCGCAATACCCGCGGCATCCGCTGGCGCATGCGACTTCTTCTTGCCCGACTTCTCCTTCTTTCCGTCCTTGTGCTTCTTCCCCATGATCTCCCACCAGCGACGGGGCGAAGCCGCTTCGCCCATCTTGTTTCGCTCTCTCCGCCCTGTATGACTCACCCGACCCGCATGCGGCAAGACAGGAACGGAGACGGAGACATGGCACGACCGGCCCGCTGCTGGCATGACAACGATCCATCGCTGTCTACGGAAGCGCGGCGCGACTGGATCGCTGTGCTGCCGCTCGGTGCCCATGAGGGCCACGGGCCGCACCTGCCGCTCGAAACCGACACGCTGATCGCACAAGGCATCGTGGACCGGCTGATCGCGGCACTTCCGGACGATCTGCCGGCAACCTTCCTGCCCGCCGAGCCCGTCGGCTATTCGCCGGAGCACCTGGACGTGCCGGGCACGAAGTCCCTTCCCTATGGCGAAGCCATCGAACGCTGGCTAACGATCGCCGCCGACCTTCATGCACAGGGTATCCGCAAGTTCGTGATGCTGAATGCCCATGGCGGCAACTCTCCGCTGATGACGATCGTTGCGACGGAGGCACGGGTGCGCTTCGGCATGCTCGCCGTCGCCACGAGCTGGACACGCTTCGGCCAGCCGGAGGGCTGGATGGCGCCGGAGGACAAGGCGCTCGACATCCACGGCGGCGATATCGAGACATCGGTCATGCTGGCGCTGCATCCCGAAAGAGTGGCGATGGACCAGGCCGAGCGCTTCGGCTCGCGGCAGTCCGACTTCGCCGCCCGCTTCCGGCACTTGCGGGCCTACGGGCCGCATGCCTTCGGCTGGAAGATGTCCGATCTCAATCCCAAGGGTGTTGCCGGCGACGCGAGTGCTGCAACGGCAGCGCGGGGCGAGAGGCTCGTTGCCCACGCGGTCGCCGGCATCGTCGAGCTGCTGCGCGACATCCAGCATTTCGATCCGGCCGAACTCGATTGAGAGGCCGGGGGCGTTTGCCCTTGGCCGTTCCATCTCCTATATGAAAGCCCAACTGCGACCGATGCGGCACTGCCGCCTGACACCGAGGCTCCCATGACCGACACAGCCACGCAAAAGCCCATTCCCGTCACCGTGCTCACCGGCTATCTCGGCGCCGGCAAGACGACGTTGCTCAACCGTATCCTGACGGAAAACCACGGCCGGAAATACGCCGTCATCGTCAACGAGTTCGGCGAGATCGGCATCGACAACGACCTGATCGTGGAGTCCGACGAGGAAATCTACGAGATGAACAACGGCTGCATCTGCTGCACCGTGCGCGGCGACCTTATCCGGGTCGTGGAAGGCCTGATGCGCCGCCCCGGCCGCTTCGACGCCATCATCGTCGAGACCACCGGCCTTGCCGATCCGGTGCCGGTCGCCCAGACCTTCTTCATGGACGACGACGTGCGCGCCAAGACCGAGCTCGACGCGGTTGTCGCACTGGTCGACGCCAAGCACCTGCCGCTGCGTCTCAAGGATTCGCGCGAGGCCGAAGACCAGATTGCCTTCGCCGACGTCGTGCTTCTCAACAAGACCGACCTCGTGACGCCGGAGGAACTGGCGAAGGTCGAGGCGACGGTGCGCGTCATCAACCCGTCCGCCCGCATCCACCGCACCACGCGTTCGGAAATCGACCTGACCAAGGTTCTCGACCAGGGCGCCTTCAACCTCGAGCGCGCGCTGGAAAACGATCCGCAGTTCCTCGACCATGACCATGCGGACCATGTCTGCGGCCCGGATTGCGACCACGACCATCATCACCATGACCACGATCACGGGCATGACCATCATCACCACCATGATCACGATCACCACCACGACCATGGGCACGACCACCATCATCACGATCACGCCCCGTCCGCGATCCATGACGTGACGGTGCAGTCGATCTCGCTGCGCGGCGGCCAGATGAACCCGGACCGCTTCTTCCCCTGGATCCAGAAGATCACCCAGACGGACGGCCCGAACATCCTGCGCCTGAAGGGCATCATCGCCTTTGCCGGCGACGAGGAGCGCTATGTCGTGCAGGGCGTGCACATGATCGTCGAGGGCGACCACCAGCGCGCCTGGAAGGACGGCGAGAAGCGCGAAAGCCGCCTCGTCTTCATCGGCCGCGACCTCGATCGCGAGAAGATCGAGCGCACCTTCAAGGCCTGCGAGGCGGCATGACGAGAGTAGCCTTGCCGTTGCCGAACATGACCAAGCCGGTGAAAGACAAGCACTGATGCCGACCGTTGCCCCTCTCGATCTCGACGGCCACGTCGTCGCGGCCGCCTTTCTCGGCGACGTGCCGTTCTTCGCCAGTGCTGCCGGAACGATCCACCGGCTAGACCACGGCCACAAGACCACCGAGGCGCATGATGGCCTGCTGGCCTGCGTGCGCGACGAGGCGACGAACACGCTTCTGACCGGTGGCGAGGACGGCAAGGTGCAGCGGATCGGCGCCGACGGCACAGTAACGCTTGTCGCCGAAGTGCCGCGCAAGTGGATTTCGGTCGTCGCACCCGGTCCGCAGAATGCCGTTGCCTTCGCCGAGGGCCGCATGACGCGCGTGCGGCTTGCCGACGGCACGATCAAGGAATTCCCGGAAAGCCGCACGGTGGAAGGCGTCGCCTTTGCCACCAAGGGCCTGCGCATCGGCGTCGCGCGCTACAACGGCGTGTCGCTGCACTGGGTCGGCATGGCTGGCCAGCCGGTCGATCTCGAATGGAAGGGCGCGCATACCGGCGTCACCTTTTCGCCGGACGGTCGCTTCGTCGTCACATCCATGCAGGAAAATGCCCTGCACGGCTGGAAGCTCGATTCGAAGCCCGGCGCCGACACGCGGCACATGCGCATGACCGGTTATCCGGCCAAGGTGAAATCGCTCTCCTGGTCGGCCAAGGGCAAATGGCTCGCCTCCTCTGGCGCGCCCGCCGCCATCGTCTGGCCCTTCTCCTCGAAGGACGGCCCGATGGGCAAGGCGCCGCTGGAACTCGGCACGCGGGGCGACGTTATGGTGACGGCGGTCGCCTGCCATCCGGTCGAGGAGGTCGTGGCGATCGGCTATTCGGATGGCATGGTGCTGGCCGCCCGGTTTTCCGATGCACGCGAAGTGCTCCTGCGCCGGCAGGGCAAGGGCGCCGTCACCGCGATGGCCTGGAGCCCGAACGGCAAGCTGCTTGCCTTCGCCAGCGAGGCGGGCGACTGTGGCGTGGTGGACATCGCAGGCTAAGGGGCCGGCCAAGAGGGCCGGCCAGGAGGAAAGCGGCATGACCTGCAAGCCGAACACCATGGAGCGCGAAGCACCGCACCCGATTGCGCGCGAAAGCGGGCCTGTCTGGCAGAGGATCGGCGCGGAAGCGCGCGAGCTCGCCGCCCGCGAGCCGATGTTTGCCGCTCTGCTTTCTGCCGTCACCGCGGCAATATCTGCCGAAGACTTGCTCGTCAGCGTGCTGGCCGCGCGGCTGGCGGAGGCCGGGGCTGACCGCAACCTTTTCGTAGAGACGCTAAGGTCCGGCGCCAACGGCGACGTGCTGCGGGCAACGGAAGCGGATATCAACGCCGTGGTCGAGCGCGACCCCGCCTGCCCCGGCCCCTTGCATGTCCTCATGAACCTCAAGGGCTTCCAGGCGCTGCAAACCTATCGTTTTGCCAACAGCTTGTGGCGCGATGGGCGCCGGGAGTCCGCCCGTCTCCTCTCCAGCCAGGCCTCGCTGGTCTTCGGCCTCGATATTCATCCGGCCGCCCGGATCGGCTGCGGCGTGATGCTCGACCATGGCTCCGGCATCGTCATCGGCGAGACCGCCGTCGTCGAGGACGACGTATCGATCCTGCAGAATGTGACGCTCGGCGGAACGGGCAAGCAGACCGGCGACCGGCACCCGAAGATCCGCCGCGGCGTGATGATCGGCGCCGGCGCCAAGGTGCTCGGCAATATCGAGGTCGGCGCCTACAGCAAGGTTGCAGCCGGCAGCGTGGTGCTTGGCACTGTCCCGCCGCACACCACCGTTGCCGGCGTTCCGGCCGCCGTTGTGCGCAGGCATGGGCCGGACGAAGTACCTTCCGCCACGATGGACCAGCGCATCGACTGATCCCGCGACGCGCGACGGCATCAATGTGAACCGAGGCAGCGAGGTGGAGATGTCCGCATGAGCATGACCGTGACACCCTTTCTGATGTTCGAGGGACGCGCCGAGGAAGCGATGGCTTTCTACGTCGCGACCTTTCCCGACTGCCGTATCCTGGACATCCGCCGCTACGGGCCGGACGAGGCGGGCGCGGAAGGCTCCGTCTTCCAGGCGCGGTTCGCGATCGGCCGCCAGGAAATCCGCTGCATCGACAGCCCGGCGAAACACGCCTTCACCTTCACGCCGGCCTTTTCCCTTTTCGTCGATTGCGAATCGGAGGCCGTGCTTCGCCAGATCCATGCCGCGCTGTCGGATGGCGGCAAGGAACTGATGCCGCTCGGCGACTACGGCTTCAGCCGCGAATTCGCCTGGGTCGAGGACCGTTTCGGCGTCTCCTGGCAATTGAACCTGCCCTGAGCCAAAACGAATATGCCGGGGAAGTCGCCCTCCCCGGCTGCGCGCTGATCGTCAACGGTCGATCGATGCCGGTGGCCTGCCGGCGCCGTGTCGCGGTTAGTGGTGCTTCTTGCCCTTGCCGCCGCCGAAGATGCCGGTCTTGTTGCCGTTCAGGATACCGTTGAGGCTGCCGTTCAGCACCTTGTTCAGGTTGAGCACATTGACGCTGTTGTTGTCGTTGTCGCTCAGGATGCCGCCGACATCGACGCTCGGCGCGACGACGATCGAGCCGGTCTTGGTCTTGTTGCCCAGGATGCCGAGGCCGAGAAGGCCGCCGGCCGATGCCTGGCCGGCACCGGCAAGTGCGACGATCATTGCGATGCAGATGGTCTTGGACTTCATGGTCTGTCTCCTCTGGTTGCGTGCTTCAGTGCACACACCAAAAGGTATAGTTCCTTTTCGATTATACAACCGCATTCCCGATTTATAACAAACAGTTAACCCTAATAGCTGCAAGTTTAACGACCTGCCTCGGAACGCGACATCTACACACCAATAGATTGATCGTTCCTGTTTTGATTCGCCAATTTTCAATCATTGAAGGCAATCCGTATCGTTCTGTTAACCATGTGCTTCTAGGCTTTCTGCAATTCCAGATTACGGAGCCTGACCTTGAAGCACGCATGTAGCGCAATTTTGCTGGTTGGCGGCCTGCTGTCTTGCAACCCGTCACATGCCGATACAACCGTCGACTATGCGATCGGCAGCGGCTTCAGCAGCAATATTTTCGAGGACACGACCGACCTTCCCTCCGTCTTTTCCGAGGCGAAACTCGGTCTTCGGGGCAGCCTGGACCTCGAAGGAACAACGCTTTCCTACAATGTCCATCAGACGGAACGGCGCGTTCGCAGCTACGATTTCGCCGACGGGCGGCGCAACACGGCGGAGATCGGCTACAAGGCTGACCTTTCCGAAGCGTTGTCCGTGAGCCTCGCGACCTCGCTCACGCGCGAGGAGAAGGGCGACATCTATCTGATCGCGCCGAACCTTCCGCTCGGCTATCGCGAGACCAACCTGCTTTTCGACAACGCAGCCACTATTTCGCTTGAGGCCGGCGGCGGCAAGACGACCTTTTCGGCCGGCTATGCCGCAATCGACCGGGGCGATGCGCGCTTCATCCTGCCGGGCCTGAAGGCGACCCGGCTGGAAGCGGAGGTCGATGCCGTCGAGTTTTCGGGAAATCACGTTCGCCCTCTTTTCGGCGGCGAAGGCGGTGTCTACGCCCAGTATCGCCGCAGCATCGTCACCGGCGCCGACCAGACAGCCTTCGGGCGCCTGCCGGCGGAGACGCTGCGCGGATCGCTCGCCTATGGCCGCCGCATCGGCCCCGATATCAAGCTGCTCGCCGACATCGGCACCGTCGCGGTTTTCAATCCGAGGCTTCATGACGACGGCCGACCAAGACCGTTCTTGCGCGCCGAGGCCGAATGGAAGGCGCCGGCGGATCTGACGCTCTCCGCCGGCTATCTGCGCGACATCGCCGTCACCGGCATCGACGATGCCGTGGCCGAATATGTCGGTACCTGGAAACTCGCCGCGACCCGCCCCGTCACCGACCGGGTGGAAGCCGGCATCAGCTACGAGCGCGCGGAAAGTTCGTGGCTCGCCGCCGACTACACGACGAAAACCGAGCGCTGGACCGCCGTGGCAAAGCTCGCCTTGCCGGCGGGCTCAGCCATCATCGTAGAATACGGCCGCCTGAATCGGCAGGAGGCGGACGCGGCCGGCAATTTCAAGGCCCACCAGTTCGCCGCCCGCCTCGCCGGCAGCTTCTGACGGCCGGCTACCACTCGAGTTCCAGATGCGGCCGCCCGTCGGACGTGCGCTCCCGCGAGCGTCCTGTCTCGTCGACAGTGCACGAGACGCGCTGCCGGAAGGCCGAGAAACTCTCGAAGGTGACCACATCGACCGGTTCGTCGAAATGCAGCGTGAGCCGGTATCGCCCCGGCTCGGCGCTCAGCGCCTGCACGCCGCGCACCTCCGCATCGAAGGGCTGGCCGAGATAGTGGCCGCGCACGCGTGCGCCGAGCATCCAGGGATTGAACGGCGGCCGGTTGCCGACTTTAGCGTAAAGCGTGTTCCAGTCGCGAAAGCCGTATTGCGCGGCGATCAGTTCCAGCGCGCGGGCGTGTCCGATCGCCTGCCCGTCATCGGCAAAGCGTTTGCGCAGGCGTCTGGCCTGGTCTTTCAGCGCATCGAGCGCCGGTAGCGGTATGGGGGAATGCATATCCGATCTCCAGTATCCGCATGCATCGTGAAGGAGGGGTCCGCATTGCCACCGTTTCGCATGCCGGAATTCCGGGACCGAAGGTTGTTTGAAAGAGACTTCACCAAAGCTTGCGCTCGCGGACGGCCGGGGCTCTTACCCGTTCGCGTCGTCTAC
>CAMPIK010000052.1 GCA_946886325.1 uncultured Shinella sp. | reverse complement strand
GGCTAAGTTGAGGCTGCGATCCCCTTCCTGCTCTCGGGCGAAGCAAGCTATGTCAAGGGCCAGATTCTCGCCGCTGACGGCGGCTTCGTCAGTGCCGGCCTGACCGCATGAGTCGGCGACGCACCATCCGTCATCCGGGTCCGGTTGCCACCGAGCGCCATCGCGCCGTCTCCTGCCGGATCGAACCGCTCGCCCTTACGCTTGGCGCAGGCATAACGATCAACGACGCGGTGGCAGAAGCCTTTACCGCTGCCGGTTATCGCGCCGGCTGGGCGGACCTGTCCGACATTCACATGGAGAAGATGAACTATGTCATGCCGGCGGCCAGCGCCGACGATGATCATGCGGCGTGGTACAGCGAGACATATCACCCGCCCTCCGGCGGCCTGATCCGCTCGGCAGGCCTGCATCTGGGGCTGCGCGACGACGAACCGTTCCTCCATTGCCACGGCACCTGGGACGTCCCGGGCGCGGGACGCCGGATGGGTCACTTGCTGCCGTTCGAGGCCGTATTGGCGCGGCCGGCAGCCATTGCGGCCTATGGAATTGCGGATGCCGCTCTGGTCGTCCGTGACGATGCCGAGACGAATTTCAGGCTCTTTTCGCCCGAGAGGCAGGAGCCGACGAACGGTGCCGGCTCGCGTGAGGCGCTACTGGCAACTGTCCGGCCGAACGTCGACATCTGCGAGACGATCGAGACGATCTGCGCGCAACATGGCGTGGCGGATGCAACGGTCCTGGGGATCGGCAGCCTTGTCGGCGTCCGTTATTCCGATGGGCGTGACATTCCCGACCATGCGACCGAAGTGCTGATCCGCGACGGCAGGGTACGGCTGGAGAACGGAGCCCGGTGCTGCACGCTCGAAATCGACATGGTCGGCATGAGCGGTGTCAGAACTTCGGGCCTGCTGGCCAAAGGCTACAATCCGGTCTGCGTAACCTTTGAACTGCTGATCGTTGCGGACAGCGAGTCCGCGTCATCGGCCGCGAAGCGATAAGCCCATGCCGATCCCCGCCGAGTAAGCAGACGTTCGTCTGGCTTCACGAAAGCTCCGACGAACTTGAAGGCAATCGGGTTGCGGTGCTTGATCATCCGCCTCCGGGAACGTGCGTCCGCGGTCCCGCGGCTTCGCCAGCGAAAAAGGACCGGGAAACCCGAGTTTGGACGGTATCCGAACCTCAGTTCCGGTAATCGCGCTCCTGGAACGGTATTTTCTCGATCCGCTCGCGGATCATCGCGATCATATGCTGCTCGGCCCGATTCAACCGTGTGCTTGGGTTGGTGACCACATAGATGTCGATTGCTGGCGGTCCTTCGTATGGGGGAAGGCGCCAGAGGAGACCTGCATCGACATCCCGGCTTGCCACATGGATCGGTAGGGGTCCGATGCCGAAACCGGCCAGGATCATCCGGCGGACTTCCTCAAGACTGGAGGAAACGCCGGCGACGCGGTCTTCGAGTTCCGCCTCCGCCCGGACCAGCGCAACCGGTCGCAGGGCATCGGTAAGCCGGTCCGTCTTGAACGAGACCGACGTCTCGCCGCGCAGGTCGGAAAGGCTCAGCCCCGTGCGGCCGAAGAGACGGTGCTGCGGCCCGCAGAAGAAGCCGAAATATTCACGGAAGAGCCGCGCATACAGCAATTGCGGCTGCTTCTCGTGCACCAGGCAGATGCCGATGCTTGCCTGCCGTTGCCGCACGGCCTGCACGACGTCCTGGCTGGTCAGCACGTCGATGCCCAGGGTCGCCCCGGGATAGCTGCGGTGGAAGGTCGAAAGCACCTCGTCCAGTATCGGCGAGACGACATGGCTCGCCATGGCGAGCGTGACGTGGCCGGACACTTCCTCATCCATATCGCGAATGAGAATGCTGAGCCGGGAAATGCTGCCGAAAATCTCGAGAGCTTCATTGTAGAGAAGCTGGCCCGCCGGCGTGACCTCGAATTTTCCGGGCGCCCGGGCAATCAACCGTTTCGCCAGACGCTGCTCAAGACGACGCAGCGCGTTGGAAACGGTCGGCTGCTTCAGGCCGAGGCTGTTGGCAGCAGCGGTAATGCCCTTTTCCTCGACGATGACGAGAAAGGTGCGGATCAGGTTCCAGTCCAGATCCCAGACCACGCGTCCCTCCTTGGTCGGCGCCGAACTCAGCCTGTTGATCATGAAGCATTCTCCAAAACTATGTCCACAATTTCCATTATCTATTTTGAGAATGCCATGATCTCAGTCCAAACTCCAGGCAACAAAAAGAAATGGGAACGAGTGATCGTGTTCACACGGTCATGAAAAACAAGCGGATCGAATATGAGCCAACAGGCGGATGCTGCACGCCCGTGGATATTGCTGTCTCCAGCATTGGCGGCGGTCGCGTTCCTGCTCGTGGTGCCGGTGCTCTTCATTATTGTCTATTCGTTCTGGCTGAGGTCCGCAGCCGGCGCCGAAATTCCTGGCTTCTATCTCGACAACTGGGCGGAAGTCTTTAGCGATGCCTTCTATCGCGACATTCTGTTCAGCACGCTGCGGATCGCGGCCATCACCACCGTTCTCTGCGCCCTGCTTGGCTATGTACCCGCTTATTTCATCGCCATGTCCGAAACGCGGTTCAAGACGCTGCTTCTGCTGCTTCTGATCCTGCCGTTCTGGATCAGCTACATCATCCGCACGATGTCCTGGATCAACATTCTGGGCGCCAGCGGCGGGCTCAATCGGATGCTGATCTATCTCGGGCTGATCGCCGAGCCGTTGCAAATCCTCTACAACGAATGGACGGTGATCCTGGGGCTGGTGCATTTCCTGCTGCCCTTCATGGTGCTCAACGTCTTCGTCAGCCTTGACGGGATCGACCGGAACCTGCTCGACGCGTCACGCTCGCTCGGAGCATCGGAGTTTCAGTCCTTCCGGGAAGTCACGCTACCCTTGTCGCTTCCGGGGCTGGCGGCTGGTGGACTGCTCTGCTTCGTGCTTTCGGCAGGCACCTATATCACGCCGCTCGTTCTCGGCGGCCCGCGCGACGCCATGTTCGCCAACCTCGTGTTCGAGGCGATCATCACCCAGCTCAACTGGCCGCTCGGCTCGGCGCTGTCGATCGTGCTTCTGGTCGTGCTCGGCGGGATCGTCGCCGTCTACAACCGTCTCGCCGGTCTCGGCCAGATCGCAAAGTCGTTCGGATGAGGGGACACATCATGCCGGGCTGGACACTCATCAGGCTCTACACCGTCGCGATCTACGTCTTCATGTTCCTGCCGGTCGCCGTGGTCGTGCTGTTGTCCTTCAACTCCAGCCAGTTCGGCTCCTTTCCGATGGAGGGGTTGAGCTTCCGCTGGTTTATTCGCCTTTGGGAAAACGACGCGATCGTCCGGGCCTTCCGCGTGTCGATCCTTCTCGGCGCGCTGACGTCGGCAATTTCCACGATCATCGGTATCCTGGCGTCGCTGGCGCTCGTCCGCTACCGCTTCCCCGGCAAGAATGCCGTGACGACGCTGCTGATCGCACCGCTTCTCATCCCGGAAGTCGTGCTTGCGGTCGCACTTCTCCTGTTCCTGCGCTGGCTGGAACTGCCCAAGAGTTTCGCGCTGCTGCTTCTGGGACATGTCATCTTCACCTTGCCCTTCGTCGTTCTGGTCGTGCAGGCAAGGCTGGTGGCGATCAAGCCGGAATATGAAGAGGCAGCACTCAGCCTCGGCGCCAACCCGGTGCAGACGTTCTTTGCCGTCACGCTGCCCCTTCTGATGCCCGCTGTCCTTGCCGGAATGCTCTTCGCGTTCACCATGTCGTTCGACGACATCACGGGAACGATGTTCTGGAAACCGGGCGGCGTCGAAACCGTGCCGACGCAGATTTTCGCCATGCTGCGGCACTCGATCTCGCCGGAAATCAACGCGCTGGGAACAGTGATGATCGTCTTCACCGTCGTGCTTCCGGTCGTCGGCATGGCCGTCGCCCGCAAGCTTGCCGCCAACCGCCGATGACAATCGCATGGAGCCGCGCCCGCAGCTCTTCGACAGATGCGGGTCTATTGCAACAAAAGGAGCAAAGAACATGGATGATACAAAACGCTACGAACGACTGCTGGACCGCTACCGCGATGGCAGCGTCAGCCGCCGCAATTTCCTTGGCCTGATCGGTGCTTCGGCCGCCGCCTATGGCGTGATGGGCAGCCCCTTCACCAAGTTCGCCAATGCAGCGGCCCCGGAGCAGATCCGGTTCGACGGCTGGGGCGGCGTCGTGTCCGAGGCGTTCCGCAAACATGCCTTTGACCCTTATACGAAAAAGACCGGCATCACGGTCGTCGACGGCACGTTCGGTGGAGCCGACGAATACATCGCCCGTATCCGTTCGGGTCAGCCGGGCGAGTTCAACCTGGCGCATCTGTCCGGCGTTTTCGACTATTCGCGCTACCACGAGCTTGGACTGACCTCCGAACTCAACGAAGCCAATATTCCGAACCTGTCGAACGTCATTCCGGCGCTTCAGGACGTTTTCCGCCAGATCTCCGACGGCAAGCTGTCCGCCGTTCCCTACGACTACGGCACCACCAGCATCGCCTATAATCGCAAGTTCATCTCCGACGACGAGGTCAAGGAAAAGGGTGCGAAGATCCTTCTCGACCCGAAGCACAAGGGCAAGATCGGCGGCTGGAGCGATTGGAAGACGAGGATCTGGTATGGAGCACTTCAGACCGATCAGGATCCGAATGCCATCAAGGACATCGATGCCGTCTGGGATGCGATCCGGACGAACCGCGATCTCGTGTTGAAATACTGGACCTCGGGCGCCGAGCTGATGAGCCTTCTGACCGAAGAGGAAATCCACGTTACCGAAGGTTGGTCCGGCCGCATCAAGGCGCTGCAGGATCAGGGGCACGATTTCGGCTATTTCGATCCGAAGGGCGGCCTCGGCTGGCAGGAATGCATCTTCGTCATCAAGGGCAGCCCGATGGAGGCCTGCGAGGAACTGGTCAACTTCATGCTCGAGCCGGAGGTGGCGATCGCCGTTGCCGAAGGCCAGCTTTACCCGCCGTCACTCGATCCGCAGAAGGTTGAACTGACCGAGAAGATCAAGGCGCTCCCGGCCTTTGATCCGAGCGGCACGCTTGCCGGTCTCAATTTCTTCAATGCCGACTATTGGAACGGTAACGAGGCGGAATGGTCCAAGACCTATTCGCGGGTCGAGCGCGGCTATTGATCAAGCCCTCTGGAACGCCCGGCAAGCCGGGCGTTCCATCAGACACAGCAGCCGATGGAGTTGCCGGAATGACGGATACAGCAGGCAAGGCCGTGGAGCTGAGCGCTATCGCCAAGCGCTTCGGCGCCGTGACCGCCGTCCACAAGATGGACCTGACGATCGATGAAGGCAGCTTCGTCACCTTGCTCGGCCCTTCCGGCTGCGGCAAGACCACGACCTTGCGCATGATCGCGGGCCTGCTCGATCCCAGCGAGGGCGAGATCACCATCAAGGGCAGAAGCGTCACACGCACACCGATCCACAAGCGCAACCTCGGTATCGTATTCCAGAACTATGCGCTGTTTCCGCACAAGACGATCTACGACAATGTCGCCTTCGGCCTGAAATACCGCAACGAAAGCCAGAGCGCGATCGACGCCAAGGTCCGCCAGGCGCTCGACCTCGTACAACTGCCCGATCTGTCCCGCCGTTTTCCAAGAGAGCTTTCCGGCGGCCAGCAGCAGCGCATTGCGCTGGCCCGTGCGATCGTCATCGAACCGGACGTGCTGCTGCTGGACGAGCCGCTGTCGGCGCTGGACGCGAATCTTCGCGAAGACATGCGGGTCGAACTGAAGCGCATACAGGCACAGCTCGGCATAACGACGATTTTCGTGACGCACGACCAGTCGGAAGCGCTCGCGATGTCGGACAGCATCGTCGTCATGAGCAAGGGACACATCGAGCAGGTCGGCGACCCTGAAGAGGTCTACGTCAACCCCGCTTCGGCTTTCGTTGCGCGTTTCCTCGGGAATTCCAACCTGGTGCAAGGCCGGATCGCCTCTCGATCGGGCAATGAGGTGGAGGTGATCGTCGATGGCCTTGGCAGCCTGAGGGTCCCGCTCGACCGTTCACGCGGCATGGCGAACGGAGAGCACGCGATGGTGGTCGTGCGGGCCGAGCGGCTTCATCTGGACAGCATCGGCACCGATCTGCCCGACGATGCGATTTCGCTTCCTGCCGACATTACCGCCGTCGACTATCAGGGACAGGTCGCACGATATTTCGTTTCGGTTGGAGGACATGCCCTGCAGGCGATCAATCCGATCGAAACACATCCCTACCGCCGGGGAGACAAGGTTCGCGCCATCATTCGCGGCCGTGACTGCGCGCTCGTTCCCGTTGAGGTCCAGAAATGAACATCCGGCAGCACCCGCCGTCCAATCTCTTCTACCAGACACGTCAGCGGCGCCCGATGGTCGGCGAAGCACGTGGCATCTACATCTGGGATGCCGACGGAAAGCGCTACATCGACGGGTCGAGTGGCGCGATGGTCGCCAATATCGGGCATGGCAATGAGCGGGTTCTGGCGGCCATGCGCGGCCAGATGGACAAGACGACCTTCGCCTACCGCCTGCATTTTGAGAACGAACCGGCCGAGAAGCTGGCGCAGATGACAGCGGCGCGCATGCCGCCCGGCCTCGACAAGGTCTTTTTCGTTTCCGGTGGTTCGGAGGCCGTCGAAAGTGCGATCAAGCTGGCGCGCCAGTACGCGATCGCGGTCGGCGAGGGCAGCCGCTGGAAGATCATCTCCCGCTACCCGTCCTATCATGGCTCGACGCTGGGAGCGCTTGCGTTGACCGGCATGGACGATATGAGCGCGCCCTTTGCGCCGATGTTGCGCGAGATGCCGAAGGTGCCTGCGCCGACCTGCTATCTCGATACCGATGGTCTGTCCATGGAAGAGCGGGGGCTGCGCTATGCCGATATGTTGCGGCATGAGATCCTTGATCAAGGCCCGGAAACCGTGCTTGCCTTCATCATGGAACCCGTTGGCGGCGCATCGACAGGCGCGCTGGTCGCGCCTGACAGTTACTACACGCGGATTGCGGAAATCTGCCGCGAATTCGGCATTCTCCTGATCCTCGACGAGGTCATGACCGGTGCCGGACGGACGGGCCGTTTTCTGGCCGCGGAACATTGGGACCTGCAGCCGGATATCATAGCGCTTTCCAAGGGCTTTGCCGCTGGATACGCGCCCCTGGGTGCGATGGTTGCCCATGAGCGGCTGGTTGAACCGGTGCTGGCAAAGGGCGGTTTTGTTCATGGCTATACCTATGCCGGCAACCCGCTCGCCTGCGCCGCCGGCGTGGCAGTGCTCGAGGAGATCGACCGGCAGAACCTGAGCGACAATGCGGAAAAGATGGGCGCCCTTCTCAAGGCAGAGTTGACGGGACTGAAGGCCCGCTATCCCTTTATCGGTGATGTTCGCGGCAAGGGATTGCTGCTGGCCTTCGAGCTTGTTTCGGATGCCGCCACCATGCAGCCGCTGCCAAAGGCGATCGACGCGCATATCCATCTCGTCGAGGAAGCCTATTCACGCGGATTGATCCTCTATTCACGCCGTACGCGCGGTGGCGTTGACGGCGACCATTTCATGGTCTGCCCGCCACTGATCGTCACCGAAACGCAGATCGGCGAAATCATGGATGTCCTGACGGACAGTCTTGATGCATTTGCCGACCGGTTCGCGCTTCCGCGCGGAAATCGCCCATCATGAGCGGCAAGATCATTCTCACCTGTGCCCTTACCGGCTCGATACACACACCGACCATGAGCCCGCATCTGCCGGTCTCGGCCGATGAGATAACAAGGCAGGCGCTGGCGGCAGCCGACGCGGGAGCGGCGATCCTGCATCTCCACGCGCGCGATCCCGCGACCGGCAGGCCGAGCGCACGGCCCGAGGATTTCATGGCGTTTCTGCCGCGCATCAAGCAGGCGAGCGACGCGGTCATCAACATCTCGACTGGAGGCTCGTCGCAGATGAGCCTTGAAGAACGACTGGCGCCTGCGCTGGCGGCGGCACCGGAAATGTGCTCGCTTAACATGGGCTCGATGAATTTCGGCATTTTTCCACTGGCCGAGCGATACACGAACTGGAAGCATGACTGGGAAGAACCTTTCCTTCGCGCAACCAGGGATGTCGTCTTCAAGAACACCTTCTCCGACATCGAACATATCCTGACGGTTCTCGGGGAGGGATGCGGCACCCGTTTCGAGTTTGAATGCTACGATGCAGGCCATATCCAGACGGTTGCCTATTATCTCAGGCAAGGGCTGATAAAGCCGCCGGTCTTCATTCAGGTCGTGCTGGGCATTCTCGGCGGCATCGACGCCAGCCCGGAAAGCCTGATCTTCCTAAAGTCAACGGCGGATCGACTGCTGGGCAACGCCTACCAGTTCTCCGTTCTGGCGGCCGGGCGCCACCAGATGCGGCTCGGTGCAATGGGCGCGATCATGGGCGGAAATGTACGGGTCGGGCTGGAGGACAGTCTGACGACCGGGGCGGGCAGGGAGCTTGCGCCCGACAACGCCCATCAGGTTGCCCGCATCCGCCGCATCGTCGAAGAGATGGGGCTAGAGATTGCCACTCCGGTGGAAGCCCGCCAAATCCTCGCACTCAAGGGGGGCGACCGTGTCGCGTTCTGATACGCAGGCGGACGTGTCCGCGGTAAGCTATCGGCAGGGCGGGTCGCAGGATGCTGCAAGCATCGAAAACATGGTGCGATTGCTGGCAGCCGATCTTGGTTCAACGGAAAAGAAGATTTCAAGCGTTTCCGATTTTGCCGCGGCGTTTTCTGCCTCTCCGCCCCTTCTTCACGCTGTTATCGCCGAGACTGCGGACAATCCGGTAGGGCTTTGCCTCTGGTTCCCGTTCTTCTCCACATGGAGAGGTCAGTGCGGTGTGTTTGTTCAGGACCTCTATGTCGCGCCGCAGATGCGCGGCAGCGGTCTCGGACCCGATCTGCTGCGCGAGACCCTCGCCAGCGCGAGAAATCTTTCACCGCGCTTCCTGCGGCTCTCCGTCAATCATACCAACGGCAATGCGCGGCGCTTCTACGCCCGGCTCGGATTCTCGGAGATCAACGACGAGTCCGCACTCGATCTGAGCGGAAAGGCCTTCGCGGCCCTTTGCCGAACCGACCCCTGACCTCATAGGCCGACATGACCATGAAAATCGTCTTCCACGAAGAACAGCGCCACCACGACCCGAAGCATTTTTTGTCCTCCGGCGCGCCGCAACCGAACCCCGAGGTGCCGGAGCGGATCGAGCGCCTGCTGGCAGGCGCCCGTGCCGCCGGGCTGACGACGGTAGCACCCGCCGACAAAGGCCTTGCGCCTATTGCTGCCGTCCACACACCGGAATACCTCCAGTTTCTTCAGCGTATCCACGAACGTTGGATGCGCATCCCCGATGCATCCGCCGAGGTCATCCCCAATATCCATCCCGATCGGCGGGACCTTGCCTATCCGGCATCGGCGGCCGGTCAGGCCGGCTATCACATGGCCGACACGTCCTGCCCGATTTCGGCAGACACCTGGAATTCCGCCTACTGGAGCGCGCAAACCGCCACTCATGCGGCGGAAATGCTGTTGTCGGGGACAGAGAATGCGGTCTACGCCCTTTCGCGTCCGCCCGGTCACCACGCCTTTAGCGACCTCGCCGGAGGGTTCTGCTTTCTCAACAATTCGGCGATTGCGGCCCAGACCCTCAGGAAATCCCACGACCGTGTCGCAATTCTCGATGTCGATCTTCACCACGGCAACGGTACGCAGGGCATATTCTATGCCCGGTCCGACGTGCTCACCGTCTCCATCCATGCGGATCCGCTGCGTTTCTACCCCTTCTTCTGGGGCCATGCGGGCGAACGGGGCGAGGGGGCCGGCCTCGGCTATAATCTCAACCTTCCTCTTCCCCGCCATTCTGCTGATGATCTGTTTCTTGCCGCGCTTGATGCAGCACTCGAGCGTATCGAGGCCTTCGCACCCGGCGCCGTCGTCATAGCCCTCGGTCTCGACGCCTACGAAGGCGACCCCTTTGGCGGACTTTCTGTTTCGACGAGCGGTTTCTCAAAAATCGGCGAACGCTGCGCATCACTCGCGCTGCCAACCGCGATCGTGCAGGAAGGCGGCTATCT
>CAMPIK010000051.1 GCA_946886325.1 uncultured Shinella sp. | reverse complement strand
AGATCGGCATGCCCTTCATCGTCGCCTACGGGTCCTCGAAGGGCGGCGTGAAGCAAATCACCAAGGGCCTCGCTGTCGAATGGGCCAAGGCCGGCATCCGGGTAAACGCCATTGAGCCCGGCTGGTTCAGGACCGAACTGACGGAGCCGCTCTTCCACAACAAGGAATGGGTCGCGAAGGTCGAGAACCGCGTGCCCATGGGGCGTGCCGGCAAGCCGGAAGAAGTCGGCGGCGCCATCGCCTTCCTCGCAAGCCCGCTTTCCGACTATATCACCGGCGCCGTCATCAAGGTCGACGGGGGAGCATTGGCAGCCTGATGCAGGAACAAGCGGACATCGTCGAAACCGCCGAAAGCCCGACGCTGCTGGAACGCATCGGCGAAGCCATCATCGTGCCGCTGATGCTCGGCATCATCGCGGTCGGCTTTGCCGGTGTCTGCCTGCGTTATCTGTTCGGCGGCCATTACGCGCTCTTCTGGTCCGAAGAGGTGATCCGCTACGCCTTCATCTGGGTCTTCTGGCTCTGCGCGCCGATTCTCGTCTGGCGCAGGGCGATGTTCACCGTCGATATGTTCATCAATATGCTGCCGGAGCGCTGGCGACGGCTCTTGCAACTCGCCCTTGATGTCGCAGTCATCTGCCTGATGGCGACCTTCGTCTACTATGGCTGGATCATGGCGGAGGTGAACAAGCCGCAGCTTTCCTCCGCACTCTCCATCTCGCTCTTCTGGATCTATCTGGCGATACCCGTCGGCTCCGCCCTCATCATCGTCGCGATGATCGCAAAGATTATTCGCGATTTCCGTGAAGCACGGCAGGGAGACGCCTGATGGTTCTCACACTCTTCGGCTGCTTCTTCCTTCTCCTGCTGCTCGGCGTGCCGGTCGCGTTCTCCACCGGACTTGCAGCACTTCTCGTCGTGCTGACGGAGCCGATCGTGCAGGAGCGGCTCTTGATCACCAAGACCTTCGGCGGCATGGATTCCTTCACGCTGATGGCGATCCCGTTCTTCGTGCTGGCCGGCGAGGTCATGTCGCGCTCGGGCCTGACGAAGCGCATCGTCGATCTCGCGATCGCCCTCGTCGGCCATTTTCGCGCCGGCCTCGCCTATGTCACGGTCATCGCAAACATCCTGATGGCGGGCGTCTCGGGATCGGCCTCGGCCGATACCGCCGCCACGGGCTCGATCCTCATTCCAGCGATGAAGGAACAGGGCTACAAGCCGGAATTCGCCGCCCTGATGGTCGCCTTCTCGGCGATGATGGCCCCGCTCATTCCGCCGTCGATCTTCCTCATCATCTATGGCTCGATGTCCGGCGTCTCGATCGGGCGCCTGTTCCTCGCCGGCATCATTCCGGGCCTGCTGGTCGGTCTCTCTCTGCTGATCCTCGCCTTCATCCTGACGCGCTTCTCGTCCTTCCGCGTCGAGGCGGTCACGTTCTCGGGCACGCGGCTCAAGGAAGCCACGATGAAGGCCGGCTGGGCGCTCGTCATGCCCTTCGTCATCATCGGCGGCATCCGCTTCGGCATCTTCACGCCGACGGAAGCCGGTATCGTCGCCGTCGTCTATGCGCTGTTCTACGGCTTCGTCATCGAGCGCTCGCTTGATCTCAAGAGCCTGCGCGAACTGACGATGTCGGCCGCGCTGTCTGCCGCCAACATCATGATGATCGTCGGTTTTGCGGCGGTTTTCGGCACGATCCTGGCGCTTGGCCGCTTCGAGCAGCAGGTCACATCCGTGCTGTTCTCGATCACCACGGAGCCGCTGCTCGTCGTCACGATCCTGATCATCACGCTGACGCTGATCGGCGGGCTGATGGACGAGATCTCGACCGCCGTGCTCTTCGTGCCGACGCTTGCGGCGATCGGCGCACAGATGGGCTTCGACCCGGTGCAGTTCGGCGTCGTCATGGTGCTGGCGATCATGATGGGCGCCGTGATGCCGCCGGTCGGCACGCTGCTGTTCATCGGCGTCAGTCTGGCGCGCATACCGCTTTCGCGTATCCTGGGGCTGGTCTGGGTCTTCCTGATCCCGCTCCTGCTGGTCAATCTGCTGATCGCGTTCGTACCCTTTCTGACCACCTATCTGCCGTCCTTCATGTGACGGCGCGACATTCAACGGAGGAGAAAAGCATGTTCATGAAAAAACGTTTTCTGACGGGAGTAGCGACGGCCGCGGCGCTCTTCGTCGGTGCCACGATGGCAAATGCGCAGACGCTGACGCTCGGCGACATCTATGCCGCCGACCACAGCAACACGCTGGCCGACAAGCGGTTTGCCGAGCTCGTGTCCGAGCGCACCAACGGCGAGGTGACGATCGAGGTCTATGGCGATTCCACGCTCGGAAACGAGCGCGAACTGGCCGAGAGCGTCGTATCCGGCTCGGTCGACATCGCGCCGAGCGGCATGTCGGGTATCGGCCGCTTCTTCCCGGAACTGCAGGTTCTCGAACTGCCGTATATTTACAAGGACCTCGACCACATGCAGCGCGTCGCCGCGGCGATCGCTCCGGATGTGGAAGCAGCCTTCGAGGCGCAGGGCGTTCGCAATCTCGGTTTCCTCTATCTCGGCCCGCGCTCGCTCGCCAGCAAGAAGGAAATCAAGACCATCGACGACATGAACGGCCTGCGCCTGCGCGTGCCGGAATCGCCGCTCTATATCGGTTTCGCCAAGGCACTGGGTGCCGTGCCGACGCCGATCCCGTTCCCGGAAGTCTATTCCGCGATCGAGACGGGCGTTGCCGATGCGGCCGAGGGCGAGCCGGCGACGCTCTCGACGACCAAGTGGTACGAAGTCACGAAGAGCGTGAGCCTGACCAAGCACATCTGGCACTTCCGCTTCATCGCGGTGAACGCCGCCAAGTTCGATTCGCTGACGCCCGAGCATCAGGCGGTCCTGAAGCAGGCCGCGGCCGACGCGCAGGCCTACCAGGCCGGCCTCGTCAACGACTTCAACGACAAGGCGCTCGCGGAAATGAAGGCTGCCGGCGTCAACGTCGTCGAGACCGAAGGCCTCGACAAGTTCGCCGAGCGCATGGCGAAGTTCCACGACGAATATGCCGCAAGCCTCGGCGACAAGGCGGTCGCGCTGCTCGCAAAGGTCCGCAGCGTCGAGTGAGCCCATTGCGAACCCGCCGGCATCTGGCCGGCGGGTTCCAGCCGCATGAGGAACGACATGAACATGGTATCCCAGACCTTCAAGGACCCGACCTACGAGAACGTCTATATCGGCGAGAGCTTCGGCCCGGTTGAGCTCGTCGTCGACGACTTCTTCCTGCGCAGCTACGCCTATGCGCTCGACGACTACAGCGGCATGGTGATCGAGAACGGCATGATGAAGCCGGTCGGCTTCGTGCCGCCGCATATGATCGTGTCCGATCTGATGCAGATATTCCTCACCGTCTATGACCGCGACAAGGTCGTCGGTCTGCACCAGAAGGAAGAGGTCGAGCACTACAAGCCGGTGCCCGTCGGCGCGAAGCTGACGCTGACCGGCACCTATGTCGACAAGTACATGAAGCGCGGCAAGGGCTACACGGTTCTCGAAAGCGTGGCGCGCGACGAGGCGGGCGATATCGTCATCTTGCAGCGCTCGATCGAGGTCATGCGCATCCCCGAGGGCGTCCAGGTCGGGACCGGCATGGCGGAGCCCGAGCGGCGCGTCAGCCCGCGCGACCTGCCGGCAGAACGGGTGGGCTCGATCGACGCCACGACGCCGGTCGGCACGGCACTGGCTCCCATGACGAAGCAGGTGCGCCAGGCGCAGATGTCGGTCTTCACCGGCGCCGAGTTCCACAAGCAGGGCATCCACACCAATCTCGAGATCGCCCGGAAGGCCGGCCTGAAGGACTGCATCGCGCAGGGCATGATGGAATCCTGCTGGGCCTCGCAATATCTTTCGGCATTCTTCGGCGAGACCTTTCTCTCGACCGGCCGTCATTTCTCGACATACCTGAGCCCGATCTATCCGAAGGACGTCCTGACGCTGGAAGGCGTCGTGACGGACAGCACGCCGGAAGGCGAGGGCACGCGCGTCGAGGTCGAATACTGGCTGAAGAACCAGGACGGCGTCACGACCGCCGTCGGCTACGGCTCCGCCCGGGTCTGACACTTTCCTCGATTGTCCGGAACGGATTTAGGACCGGCCGGGACCTGTCACGATAGCGCTTTGCGGGCAGCGGATACTTTGCGTCCGCAGGTCTCGCTGCCATCGCGCGAAGTGATTCAATTCGTTCATCTATGGCCGGCGCCCTCGGGTTTGCCGGCCTTTTTCGTTTGCCTGTTTCGTCCGCCTAGCTGCGGACAAATGGTCAAATTGGGCCGCTATCGCGTTGACAAATTCGCCCACTTCAATCCATATATAAACGAACAATTCAAATAAGAATGTTATCGCCTCTGCATCGACATGGGCGATGGGAGGATTTGACATGCCGAACGACACCGGGCTGCTTGCCGGATTGACCGTCATCGATCTGAGCCAGTTCCTGTCGGGACCCTATTGTTCACTGCGCCTGCTCGATCTCGGCGCCCGCGTGATCAAGGTCGAACGGCCTGATGGCGGCGACCTGTCGCGGCGGCTCTATCTGAGCGACACGGATGTCGGCGGCGACTCAACGCTGTTTCATGCGATCAACCGCGGCAAGGAAAGCCTGGCGATAGACCTGAAGAACGCCGACGACCTGGCGTTCCTGCGCACGTTGATCGCGCGCGCCGACGTGGTGATCCAGAATTTTCGGCCCGGCGTCATCGAGCGGCTGGGTCTCGACTACGAGACGGTGAAGGCGCTGAACCCGAAGATCGTCTATGCCTCGATCAGCGGCTATGGCGAGGACGGGCCCTGGGTCATGCGGCCGGGACAGGACCTGCTGGCGCAGGCGCGCTCCGGCATCATGTGGCTGAATGGCGACGAGGAGCAGGGGCCGGTTCCCTTCGGCCTTGCGGTCGCTGATATGCTGGCAGGTGCCAATACTTGCCAGGGCGTTCTTGCGGCGCTGGTCCGGCGCGGCATTTCGGGGCAGGGCGCCCATATCCAGACGAGCCTGCTCGAGGGCCTTGTCGACTTCCAGTTCGAGGTGCTGACGACGCACCTGAACGACGGCCGCCGCCGGCCGCGCCGCTCGTCCTTCCGCAGCGCGCATGCCTATCTCTCGGCGCCCTATGGCGTCTATCCGGCGAAGGATGGCTATCTGGCGATCGCCATGATGCCGCTCGGCAAGCTTCAGGATCTGCTGGAGACCACCGCGCTTTCGGACTATCGCGACGACAGCAAGACCTGGTTCACCGCACGCGACGAGATCAAGCGCATCATCGCCGAGCGAATCGCGACCCAGACGGTCGATCACTGGCTGTCCATCCTGGAGCCGGCCGACATCTGGTGTTCGAAGGTGCTGGAATGGCCGGAGCTTCTGGACAGCGACGGCTTCCGCACCCTCGACATGCTGCAGACCGTCACGCGTGGCGACGATGTCGCGATCGGCACGACGCGCTGCCCGATCCGGGTGGATGGCGTCAGGCCGAACGGCGGCCGTGCCGCGCCGCTCGTCGGCGAGCATACGTCCCAAATCCGCGCGGAGTTTGCATGATGAGCGGCATCCGCCTGAAAGGCATGACCTGGAGCCATCCGCGCGGCTACGACCCGATGGTCGCCTGCTCGGCCGACTGGCTGGAGAAGACGGGCGTGGCCGTCGACTGGGACAAGCGCTCGCTGCAGGATTTCGAGAGTTTTCCGGTGGAGGAACTCGCCCGCAGCTACGACCTGATCGTCATCGATCACCCCCATGTCGGGCAGATCACCGCGGAAAATTGCCTCGCGCCGCTCGACCTGCCGGATCGGACAGCCGATTTTGCCGCACTTGCCGAAGGCACCGTCGGCGCCTCCTTCCCGAGCTACAACTGGCAGGGCCGGCAATGGGCCTTTCCGATCGATGCGGCGACGCAGGTGCTCGCCTGGCGACCCGACCGGCTGGACGCGCCGCCTTCGACTTGGGCCGAGGTGCTCGACATCGCTCGCCGTGGCGAGGTTCTGCTGCCGCTGCGCCCGCCGCATTCGCTGATGAGTTTCTTCACGCTCTGCGGCAATCTCGGCCGCCCGTGCTCCGTCGACAGGAACCTGCCCTTTGCCGATGAGGCCATCGGCAGCCAGGCAATCGAGATGATCCGGGAACTTGCGGCCCTGGTCGATCCGGCCTGCATCGCCATGGACCCCATCGCCGTGCTCGACCGCATGGGCGAGGCCGGCGCGCGCGAAAGCCTGTCGCCGCTGATCTATGGCTATGTCAGCTATTCCCAGGCCGGTTTCCGGGCCAATCGAATCGCCTTTGCCGACATGCCCGTCGCCGGCAGCGGCGGACCGGTCGCCTCGGCGCTGGGCGGAACGGGCATCGCAGTCTCCGCCTTTTCCGCAAACCGGCAGGCGGCCATCGATTTCGCCTACTGGATCGCCAGCGGTGCGGTTCAGGCGGGACGCTACTGGCAGACAGGCGGCCAGCCGGGCCATGCGGCAGGCTGGCAGGACGACGGCGCCAATGCCGCGACGCTCGACTTCTACCGCGCCACGCGGGCGACGCTGGAAGGCGCCTGGCTGAGGCCGCGCCATGACGGCTACATGCGGTTCCAGGAGGCCGCGTCCGAGCGCATCAATACCGCCGTGACAGGGCGCGAGCCGGCGTCGAAGGCGATCGCCGATCTCAACGCGATGTTTGTGAAGAGCTTTCGCTGACGAGAGCGGGGCAGCCAATGCAAATGCATTGCCAATCTTGACGATGCAATGCATTTGCATTACTTCTTGGGTCAATCCAAGGAGGCCGCCATGCCCGTTCCAACATTGTCGATCGACGCGACCATTACCGAGCGCGGCCAGACCACCGTTCCCGCGGCGATTCGCAAGATGTTGGGCGTCACAAAGGGCGCAGTCACCTTCAAGGGCATGTCGGACGGCAGCGTGCTGATTGTCAGGAAGGAAGAGGCGCACGAGGATCCGGCAATCGGTGCGTTTCTCACCTTGCTCGCCGATGACATCGCCAACGGCAATATCCTGCCCCTCGACCCATTGCTGATCGAAGAGGTCGACGATCTCATCGAAGGTGTCGCGGTGGACATGGATGCCCCGCTTGCCGATGAGTGACCGCACGATAAACGGCTGGACGATCTATCTCCATCCGTTGTTCGAGGACGCCCTCCGGCACATGATTGCGGATGCCCGCCGCGCGAAAGCCGCCCATCCGGAAAACTACAGCCAGACACGGGCCGCCAAGCTTCTCGCGGCGACCCGAAAGATGGCCTTCGAGGACATTCCTGCCGATCCAACGGACCCGAAATTCCGTCAGGGCGGAACGCTCGGCGACGCCTACAAGCACTGGTTCCGCGGGAAATACCTCCAGCAATATCGACTGTTCTTCCGCTATCACGAAACGGAAAAGGTGATCGTCCTCGCCTGGGTCAATGACGAGACGACAAAGCGTGCCTATGGCAGCAAGCGGGATGCCTATGCTGTCTTTTCCCGGATGCTGAAAAACGGCTACCCTCCGGACGACTGGAAGGCATTGCTGGAGGCTGTGCAAGGAGGCAGGCAAACGCGTGACTGAAGCAAGGGCCTGGATAGGGCTCAGGTCGAAACCCGATAGACGCGTTTCGCATTCTCGCTCAGCACGCGCGCCTTGTCTTCCAGGCTGACGCCGGAGAGAAGCGCATGCGTCGCGCCGATCCAGGTGGAGAGACCGCCGCCGAGCGTGCAGACCGGCCAGTCGCTGCCCCAGACCATGCGCTCGAAGCCGAACGCCTCCGCCACATGGGCGAAATAGGGTTTCAGGTCTTCCAGCGTCCAGTCTTCGGCTCCATAGGCCGGAATGCCCGACAGCTTGACCGTGACGTTCGGCCGGCGCGCGATCTCCGCTACCGGCCCTTTCCAGACGTCATGGCCGCCACCCTTGATGTCGGGCACGCCGCAATGATCGAGCACGAAGGAGACGTCAGGCGCGAGATCGGCCAGCGCCGTCGCCTTCCCGATCTGGTGCGGCAGGACGCAGAGATCGAAATTGAGCCCGGTACCGGCAAGCCGCCGGATGTTCTCGCGGAAAAGGGCGCCTTCGGAGACGTCATCAGGCACGACATGCAGCACGCGGCGGAAGCCGCGCACGAAGGGGTTGGCCCGCACCTGCTCGAGATAGGCAGGAAAATCGGGCGATTCCGGGCGGCAGGCGGCGATGGCGCCGACGAGCAGGCTGCCATCCTCGCCGGCCAGATCCTCGATCATCGCCGTTTCATTGCCGATGTCGCTCTCCGCGACGTCGACTTCCATGTGCAGCGCGGCCGCGATGCTGAGACGCCGGGCCTCGCGGGCATAGAGCTCATGGCGAAAATCGGCATTCAACGGCGGCACGCCGGCGAGCCAGGGATAGGACAGCCGGTCCCGGTAGATGAGATGCAGATGCGTATCGACGATCATGGACGGTCCTCCTCCGTTGAGCGCGAAACTGCCACAGAAGAAGAAACTCTTCAAATACGAATTGATCAGGAGTCGGGCTTGAAGCCGGCACCGGCCATTTCGGACAGTTTCGCCGTCGTCTCCGAAACGAGCTGGATCGTCCGCGATATGTCGGGCGCGGCCGGCACGTTGATGAGCGTGATATAGGGCACGGTGAGCGCTGCAATCGCAGTGCCGTCGGCGCCGAGAACGGGGGCGGAGAGGTTGATCACGCCGGCCGTCTGGGCGCTCGGCATCATCTCGTAGCCGCGGGTGCGGATGAGGTCGAGGCGGGCGAGGAAGTCCGGCGTCACGCGCGGATCGGCGCCGTCGCTTCCGACATTCTCGGCAATCATGCGCTCGCGTTCCTGCGCGCTGCGGAAGGCAAGCAGGACATGGCCGGAGCCGGTGTCGAACAGGCTGATGCGCGAGCCGACCCGGATCGAGATGCCCCAGTAGCCCGGTGCCTCCTGCTGGGCGATGACAACAGGGTTGCCCCGGTCGAAGACGACGAGTTGGTTGGCCTGCCGAGAGGCCTCCGCAAGCTCGCGCATCAGCGGAACAGCGAAGGACACGAGCCGACGCACCGGCGCATGAAGCTGGGCGAGGCCGAAGAGCTTGAGCGTCAGCGAGAAGCGGTCGCCGTCGATGCGCGTGACGTAGCCGCGCCGCACCAGCCGGTCCAGCATGCGGTAGAATTCGTTGGGGCTGCGGTCAAGCCGCTTGGCGATTTCGGCCTGCGTCAGCCCGCCATCGACGTCGGCCAGCAGTTCCAGAATGTCCAGCCCCTTGTCCAGGGCAGGGGCTCTGTAGCGATCGCTGTCGTCGTCGGACACGGTTAGTCTCTCCGGTGAATAGCCCACTTCATATACGCAGAAATCGGCATCGACAAGAGTTTGCGCTTGACGAAGAATGAATAATTAGTTTGTATATGAATGAAGCTCTCATTGGTGAGGGCTGGGAGAACCGTTAAACGGGAGGAGAACATGTCGAGATTTCTAGCCGGCGTTGCAGCCGGTGCGGTGATCTGCGCCCTTGCGGCAAATGCTGCCGCGGCCGATCTGCCGGGAAAATTCGAAGGCGTGACCGTCGATGCCAAGCTCATCGGCGGCCAGCAATATGAAGCGCTCTATGCGCGCATCGCCGAATGGGAGCAGGCGACGGGCGCGAAAGTGAACGTGCTGTCGAAGAAGAACCACTTCGAGCTCGACAAGGAGATCAAGTCGGACATCGCGACCGGCAGCATCACCTGGTGCGTCGGCTCGAACCATTCGTCCTTCGCGCCGCAATATCCTGACATCTACACGGACCTGACGGCGCTGCTGCCGAAGGAGGAGATCGACGCCTTCGTTCCGGCCAACATTTCCGCCTCCACGCTCGACGGCAAGCTCGTCATGCTGCCGCGCGCGCAGTTCGACGTCTCGGCGCTCTACTACCAGAAGAGCCTCTACGAGGACGACGCCAAGAAGGCGGCGTTCAAGGAGAAATACGGCTACGATCTGGTGCCGCCGGATACCTGGAAGGAAGTCAGCGACCAGGCGGCATTCTTCGCCAACCCGCCGGACTTCTACGGCACGCAATATGCCGGCAAGGAAGAGGCGATCAACGGCCGCTTCTACGAGATGCTGGTCGCCGAGGGCGGCGAATATCTCGACGCCGACGGCAAGCCGGCCTTCAACTCCGAAGCCGGCGTGCGCGCGC
>CAMPIK010000050.1 GCA_946886325.1 uncultured Shinella sp. | reverse complement strand
TCGCTGTCGCTGGAACAGGCGCGCGTCCTGGAGCGTCACTGGAAGGGCTTCGTCAAGTCCGGTGCAAGGCTCGAAAAGCCGGAACAGGAGCGGCTCGCGGCCATCAACGAGCGGCTTGCGGCGCTGGGCGCCTCCTTCGGCCAGAACGTGCTGTCGGATGAAAAGAGCTGGGCGATGATCCTCGACGACGGCGCCGCGCTCGACGGCCTGCCGGACTTCCTCAAGGACGCAATGGCGTCCGCGGCGCGCGACCGCGGCGAGGACGGCAAATATGCCGTGACCTTGTCGCGCTCCATCATCGAGCCCTTCCTCACCTTCGCGACCGACCGCGATCTCAGGGAAAAGGCCTTCAAGGCCTGGGTCGCCCGCGGCGAAAACGGTGGCCCGACCGACAATCGCGCGATCGTCAAGGAAACCCTGGCACTGCGCGCCGAAAAGGCTTCCCTGCTCGGCTATGCAAACTACGCCGCCCTGAAGCTCGACAATACGATGGCGAAGACGCCGGAGGCGGTGAACGGGCTCTTGATGCAGGTCTGGGAGAAGGCAGTCGCACGGGCACGCGAGGAGGAGCAGGATCTTGCCGCGCTCGTTGCCGGCGAAGGGCGCAACCACGACGTCATGCCGTGGGACTGGCGATTCTATGCGGAAAAGCTGCGGGCGCAGAAATTCAGTTTCTCAGAGGCCGAGCTCAAGCCCTATCTCCAGCTCGAAAAGATCATCGACGCCTGTTTCGACGTGGCCGGCCGCCTGTTCGGTATCCGGGCCGTCGAAAAGACGGGGGTGCCGGTCTATCATCCTGACGCCCGGGTCTTCGAGATCCGCGACCGCGACGACAGGCTCGTCGCGATGTTCCTCGGTGATTATTTCGCACGCGCCTCCAAGCGCTCCGGCGCCTGGATGAGCTCCTACCAGAGCCAGCACCGTCTGCCGCTGAAGAACGGCACCGTTGGCGAGATCCCGATCATCTACAACATCTGCAATTTCGCGAAGCCGGCAGACGGCAAGCCGGCGCTGCTGTCGATCGATGATGCGCGCACGCTGTTCCACGAATTCGGCCATGCGCTGCACGGCATGCTGTCGGATGTCACCTATCCGTCGGTCTCCGGAACGGGCGTCTCCCGCGACTTCGTCGAACTGCCGTCGCAGCTCTACGAGCACTGGCTGACCGTGCCGGAAATCCTGACGACCTATGCGGTGCACGAGAAGACCGGCGAGCCGATGCCGCAGGCGCTGCTCGACAAGGTGCTTGCGGCCCGCACCTTCAATTCCGGCTTCGCCACCGTGGAGTTCACCTCCTCCGCCCTCGTCGACATGGCGTTCCATACGCAAGGCGCCGTCGAGGATCCGATGGCTGTCCAGGCGGAGGTGCTGGAGAAGATCGGCATGCCGAAGTCCATGGTCATGCGCCATGCGACGCCGCATTTCCAGCATGTCTTCTCGGGCGACGGCTATTCGGCCGGCTATTATTCCTACATGTGGTCGGAGGTGCTCGACGCGGATGCCTTCGCCGCCTTCACCGAGACGGGCAACCCCTTCGATCCCGCCATGGCGGACAGGCTGAAGTCCTATATCTACGCCGTCGGCGGCTCGGTCGACCCCGAAGACGCCTACAAGGCCTTCCGCGGCAAGCTGCCGAGCCCGGAGGCAATGCTGGAGAAGAAGGGGCTCGCCGCCTGAGGCGTCAGCAGCCCCGCCGCGTGTGACAGGTTTACGATAAGATCGCGGCCCCCTTTCGCAAATGCGAAAATCCATGTATGAGCGCGCCAAATGCATCTGGCGCGCCCGCTTTCGCTCTGCGCCCTGAAACCTCAGAGATTTGAACCATGTCCATTCGCAACATCGCGATTATCGCGCACGTCGACCATGGCAAGACCACGCTCGTCGACGAACTTCTCAAGCAGTCCGGCTCGTTTCGCGAGAACCAGCGCGTCGCCGAACGCGTGATGGACTCGAACGATATCGAAAAGGAACGCGGGATCACCATCCTCGCCAAGGCCACCTCGGTGGAATGGAAAGGCAACCGCATCAACATCGTCGATACGCCCGGCCACGCCGACTTCGGCGGCGAGGTGGAGCGCATCCTCTCGATGGTGGACGGCGCGATCGTTCTGGTCGACTCGTCTGAAGGCCCGATGCCGCAGACGAAGTTCGTCGTCGGCAAGGCGCTGAAGGTCGGTCTGAAGCCGATCGTCGCGATCAACAAGATCGACCGCCCGGACGGCCGCCACGAGGAAGTGCTGAACGAGGTCTTCGACCTCTTCGCCAATCTCGACGCCACCGACGAGCAGCTCGATTTCCCGATCCTCTACGGGTCGGGCCGTAACGGCTGGATGAACCTCAATCCGGAAGGCCCGCAGGACGAAGGCATGGCGCCGCTGCTCGATCTCGTGCTGAAGCACGTGCCGGAGCCGACGGTCGCCGACGGCCCGTTCCGCATGATCGGCACGATCCTCGAAGCCAACCCCTTCCTCGGCCGCATCATCACCGGCCGCATCCATTCCGGCTCGATCAAGCCGAACCAGTCGGTCAAGGTTCTGGGCCAGGACGGCAAGCTGATCGAGAACGGCCGTATCTCGAAGATCCTCGCCTTCCGCGGCATCGAGCGCACGGCGATCGAGGAAGCGCATGCGGGCGACATCGTCGCCATCGCCGGCCTCACCAAGGGCACCGTCGCCGACACGTTCTGCGACCCGTCGGTGACCGAGGCCATGAAGGCGCAGCCGATCGACCCGCCGACCGTCACCATGTCCTTCATTGTCAACGATAGCCCGCTCGCCGGCACCGAAGGCGACAAGGTGACGAGCCGCGTCATCCGCGACCGCCTGTTCAAGGAAGCCGAAGGCAACGTGGCGCTCAAGATCGAGGAATCGGGCGACAAGGATTCGTTCTTCGTCTCCGGCCGCGGCGAATTGCAGCTCGCCGTCCTCATCGAGACCATGCGCCGCGAAGGCTTCGAGCTGGCCGTGTCGCGTCCGCGCGTCGTCATGCACAAGGACGAGGCGACCGGCCAGATGCTGGAGCCGATCGAGGAAGTCGTCATCGACGTGGATGAAGAACATTCCGGCGTCGTCGTGCAGAAGATGTCGGAGCGCAAGGCCGAGATGGTCGAGCTTCGCCCCTCCGGCGGCAATCGCGTCCGCCTGGTCTTCTTCGCACCGACCCGCGGCCTGATCGGCTACCAGTCGGAACTCCTGACCGACACGCGCGGCACGGCGATCATGAACCGCCTGTTCCACGACTACCAGCCCTACAAGGGCGAGATCGGCGGCCGGGTCAACGGCGTGCTGCTCTCCAACGAGTCCGGCGAAGCCGTCGCCTATGCGCTCTTCAACCTGGAAGACCGCGGCCCGATGGTCATCGATGCCGGCGAGAAGGTCTATGCCGGCATGATCGTCGGCATCCACACGCGCGACAACGATCTCGAAGTGAACGTGCTGAAGGGCAAGAAGCTCACCAACATCCGCGCCGCCGGCAAGGACGAGGCCGTGCGCCTGACGCCGCCGATCAAGATGACGCTGGAGCGCGCGCTGTCCTGGATCCAGGACGACGAACTGGTCGAGGTGACGCCGAAGTCGATCCGCCTGCGCAAGCTCTATCTCGATGCCAACGATCGCAAGCGATTCGAGAAGTCGCGCGCCACCGCCGGCGCTGCCTGACAGCCTGATTCGGCACAAAAGTCCTGAAACGCCCCGGTCAAACGACCGGGGCGTTTTCGTGTGTGTGCCGGTGCGAGCCATCTTGTCGAAAAAGTTAAAAAGTCGTTAACTCTCATGGACACCGTTCGGAACTTGCCTGTGGGCAAGGGAGGATGCCGGATGAGCCGGGATTCTCGCGGAGTCGGTGCCGGGTTAGAGTCATTTCGATGAAAACACTATCGATCGATGTCAGGCGAGCCGAACCACAGGATGCCCGCTCCATTTCCGAGGCGCACCGCGCCTCCTGGCTGCATGCCTATGGCGGCATCATTCCGCACAAGCCCTTGATCCAGATGGTGGACCGCCGCGGCGAGACCTGGTGGCGGAAGGCGACGCGCGGGCCTGCCACGCTTCTGGTCCTCGACGTCGCCGGAACGGTCGCGGGCTATGCGACGCTCGGCCTCAACCGCGCCCGCGCGCTGCCGCAGGAAGGCGAGATCTACGAAATATATCTGCGGCCCGAGTACCAAGGGCTCGGGCTCGGCCGCATGCTCTTCGGCGAGGCGCGCCGGTTGCTGCAGTCGCTCGGCTGCGAGGGCCTGATCGTCTGGTGCCTGGAAGACAGCGAAATGGCCGACCGGTTCTTCCGCTCCTCCGGCGGTCTCGACGTTGCCGAAGGCATGGAGAATTTCGGCGAGAAGGAACTGAAGAAGATCGGCTTCGTCTGGTCCTAGACCACAAAGCTGAAGCACAAGGGCGAATCCGAAAGCTCGCGACCCGCTTCGGGCCTATTCCACCGCGGCCGGCAGATGCCGCATCGGCTCGCCCGCAAGCGCACCCCGCTCGCCATGCCAGCGTGGCTCGCCGACGCCGCAGGCAAAGTCATGCGCCTCCTCGTCGGCGACCTTCCGCGCAAGAAGGTTGGCATCCTTGTTGGCGAGCGCGTCCACATAGCCGGCAACGCAGCTTGTCGGATTGTCCGCCGTCGCTACGGTCGAGACGACGAGAACCTGTCCGTATCGCGTCTCCCCCTCGCCGTCGGCTTCCGGGTCCGAGACGAACCAGCGCACGATGGTGGCAAACGGCTGACCGCTACCGTCGAGACGCCATTCGATCGTGGCGTTGGAATGGTTGAACGGCCCGAACGTCTCGAAAGCCTCGTCGAGCCAGGCCTTGCCGATCGGCCCGTAGGCCTGGCTCTGCCGCAGGTCGCCTTCCTTGAAGTAGACCGGAAGATCGCCGTGGCCGGCGCATTTCATGCTGACGCTCGGCCCCTCGTCCGTTTCCGACAGGATCGTGCAACGGTCGAGGTCCCGTTCGGTATAAGCGCTTCCATTGGCATGCGCCGGCATTGCCAGCAAAATCGACAAGCCGCCGGCAAGGAGCAGGGTCCGCATCTCTATCTCTCCCATGGTTTTTCGCATGACGGCTGATGACGCGCCGTTCTTCGTTCCATCCTCGCCCAAATCGCCCTCGATCGAAAGTCATGTTGCGTTGCAGCGCTTTTGGCTTTACGAAGCGGCGAAAATCCACCGCATTTCAGGGAGCACTCATGCGTATCGATGCGATTTCCGTTGGAAAGAACCCGCCGGACGACGTCAACGTCATTGTCGAGGTGCCCGTCGGCGGCCATCCGATCAAGTATGAAATGGACAAGGACGCGGGCGCGCTGATCGTCGACCGCTTCCTCTATACGCCGATGACCTATCCGGGCAATTACGGCTTCGTGCCGCATACGCTCTCGGAAGACGGCGACCCGATCGACGTTCTCATCGCCAACACGCGCCCGCTCATTCCGGGCTGCGTGATCAACGTGCGGCCGATCGGCGTGATGATCATGGAAGACGACGGCGGCAAGGACGAGAAGATTCTCGCCGTGCCGGTGCCGAAGCTGACGCGCCGCTACGACAAGGTGGAAAACTACACCGACCTGCCCGAGATCACGCTGAAGCAGATCGAGCACTTCTTCGAGCACTACAAGGATCTGGAGCCCGGCAAGTGGGTGAAGATGGGCGGCTGGCAGGACGTCACCGTCGCCAAGCGGCTGATCCTCGAGGCGGTCGATCGCTACAACGCCCAGAAATAAACGGCCGTCAGCGCTTCGAAGGCGCGCCGAGCCGAGCTATCAAATCCTCCGGGTCGCCCTCGATCCGGAGGATTTTCTGTCTCTGGGTTTCGCCGGAAAGAAGCGTGACGGCGGATTTCGCAACGCCCGCATGCTTTGCCAGGAGCGCGACGACCGCCCGGTTGGCCGCACCCTTGTCGGGCACGGCGCGCACGCGAAGCCTCAGATAGCTCTTGCCGTCCGCACCGGTCTCGACGTCTTCGACGGCGTCGCGACCGGCGTTCGGCGTCACGCGCACGGAAAGGCGCAGGAAACCGTCACCACGAACCGCAACGCGCTCCAGGGCTCAGGCGCCGAGAAGCGCCGGCGCGACCACGCTGCGGATGATCTGCTCGATGAAGAACAGGATGATCAGCACGACGATCGGCGACAGGTCCACGCCGCCGAAATCCGGCAGGATGCGGCGGATCGGCCGGTAGACCGGTTCGGTCAGGTTGTAGAGGGCACGGCCGATCGTCGCGATCACCTGGTTGTTCGCGTTGATGACGTTGAACGCGTAGAGCCAGGAGAAGATGGCAGACGCGATGACAATGAACCAAGCGATGCTGATGATGAACAGCAGCGTGTTGATGATCGCGATCATGAAAGACTCCAGTTTTTCTCGACGAGACATGTAGCCATTGCTTGGCAAAGCAGCAAGGGTTCCGCGGCCTTGAAGCGGCAAACATGTTTAACACCGGGTCGGGAAGCGTCAGCCGCCTTCCGCCGCGTTGCCTACGGCTGCTCGAAGATACGATCCAGGAAGGAAGCCATCCAGCGGCGGAGGGCCGCGTCATGGATCATGCGCCCGTCCAGGTGGGCGCGTCCGACCTGCGCGCCCGGCAGTTCGAAGCGGTGGGCGCCGCGCACGACCCAGCGATGCATCATCGCGAGCGTCAGTTCACCGTGAAACTGGATGCCCCACGCATTGTCGCCGTAGCGGAAGGCCTGGTTCTCGTAGTGATGGCCGGTCGCCAGCAGTTCGGCGCCATCAGGCAGCGTGAAGCCCTCGCGGTGGAACTGGTAGACCATGGAGGGCCAGTCCATCATGGCGGCGCCCTGCTGCGTCGCCTCGAGCGGATACCAGCCGATTTCCGTCATGCCGTCGACATGCGGGCCGACAACGCCGCCGAGATGGCGCACCAGCATCTGGGCGCCAAGGCAGATGCCGAGGAAGGGACGGTTTTCGGCAAGCGGAACGGAGAGCCAGTCGATCTCGCGCCTGATGTAGTCCTCCTCGTCGTTGGCGCTCATCGGGCCGCCGAAGACAACGGCGCCGGAATGGTTCTCCAGCGTTTGCGGCAGCGGATCGTCCATCACCGGGCGACGGATGTCGAGCGCAAAACCCATGGACTGCAGGAGCTGCCCGACGCGGCCGGGGCTCGATGTTTCCTGGTGGAGGATGATCAGGACGGGCCGCTTTCGGCCCTGTTCAGGCACTATCTGGAGCATGGATCAGACGCTCTCGTTCTCCTCGCTCCCACCGGTTTCACCAATCCTCCCGGCAACTTCCTGGCGCTTCATGATGCGTTCGCGTCCCGATACGCCGAGCAGATCGGCGATGCGCCAGATCGCATGGTCTTCCATTTCGCTGCGCTCCCCGTCGGCATAGACGATCTCCCAGAGCAGGCCGATCAAATCGATCCTCTGCTCTTCCGTCAACTGGCGTTTCAGTTCGGAGGTGAAGCGGAAGAAATCGATGGCTTCGCTCTCCGCGTCGGTTCCCGCGGCGATCAGTGCATCGAGTTCCGCTTCGCCGAGGCCGTAATGCGACTTGAAACGGTCCCTGAGCGCCCGCCGCTCCACTTCCAGAACCTTGCCATCGGCTTCCATGACCTGGATGCAGAGCGCCATGACGGCGACGCGCGGATCGCCCACGTCGAAGGCCGGCTTCTGGTCGTTGCTCGCCAGACCGGCGAGAAATTGCTGCAAACGTTCGAACATATGGCGCGCCCCGTTGCTTGCCCTGCCGCCGACCGCCCGTTCGCTAGAACAGGCGGAAATTGGTGGTTGCGTCCTTCTTCGTCTCGTCCTTCACGCCGGGATCGTCCGGCATGCCGAAATAGGGTTTCGCCTCCTCGTCATCGCTCTTGGCCGGTTTCGCCTGTGCGAGGCCGGATGACGTGCCGTTCTTCGTCACGGGTTCCGCCACCTTCTCGGCAACCGGCTTCTCCACCGGCGGCTTCTCGACGACCACGGTCGCAACAGGCACCTCCGCCACCGGTTCGGAGGCGATCTCGATGACGACCGGCTTCTCCTCCCGAGCCTCCGGCGGTTCCTCGTCGGGCACGTCCCTGGACCTGTCGGCAATGGCAATGGGCGGCAGGGTGCGGATCGCCTCGTCGGCCACATTGGCCGCGCCCTGTTCCAGCGCGCCCTCGAACTGGCTGACCGGCGTCTTCCATTCGAAGGCGTCGAGCCTGCCGGAGACCGGGGAGACCGGCCGCCATTCGGACGAGACGACACCATCGGCCGTCCAGGCCGGATCGCGCGGCGCCTTCAGGGCCTGGTTCATCCAGTGGCGGATACGCCCCTGGTCGCCGGTCTCGGCATCCTCGATGTCGGCGAGAAGCAGAAAGACCGATTCGCGGGGCGAAAGACGAGCCGCAGCCTCGGCCTTGGCACGGGCACGACCCAGTTCGCGCGCCTCAAGCGCGGCTTCTGCCACTGCAAAAAGCGCCTCGGCATTGTTCGGTCGCAAGGCCTCGAGCTTGTCGGCGCGCTTCAGCCGGTCGACCGCCGAATCGCCGCTGCGCGCCCGGACATAGAGCCGGGCCACATCAGGATGAGCGTCGCTCTTCCAGAGCTTTTCGAGGATTGAGGCCGCCTTGCGCAAATTGTCCTCGCGCAGATAGGCCTTGGCAGCAATAAGGCCGGCCGGCACGAAGCCGTCGGCGAGCTTCAGCGCCGCCAGCCCGTCGTCGCGCGCCCCCTTCGGATCGGCGTCGAACTTCTCCATCGCGCGCGCCGTCAGCAGAACCGCCTTCTTGCGATCGGCCGCCTTCTTCTCGATGGTTCCTGCCGTGCGGGCCTGGTCGAGAAGCCGGATGGCCTCGTCCCAATTGCCGGCCTGCGAGCGATAATCGAGCGTCGCCTCGGCCGCCCAGGGCAGGTTCGGCGCCTTTTCGGCGGCGCGCTCGGCATATTGCCGGGCGGCTTCGCTGGCGCCGAGACGGCGGGCTTCCAGATAGAGGCCGCGCAGGCCGAGCTCGCGCGTTTCCGGATCGTCGGCCATCTGCTCGAACTTGCGCCGCGCCTCGTCATGGCGCCCCTCGATCAGCGCCGCCTGCGCATCGAGAAGATGGATCAGCGGCTCCTGGTCGGCGCTCAGAAGCCCCTTCGTACGGGCATTCATCTTGCGGGCAAGCGCCGCGTCACCGGCGCCGGCGGCGATCAGGCCGGTCGACAGCGCCTGATAGCCGCGGTCGCGCTTGCGGGCGCGGAAATAACGCTGGATCGTCTGCGGCGAGGTCAGGATCGTGCGCACCAGCCACCAGGTGAACATGACGAGCGCCACGAGCGAGACGACGGCGGTCGCTGCCACCATGAGGCTCATGTCGGCGCGCTGGCCCTCCCAGACGATCGACAATTCGCCGGGCCTGTCCGCGAGCCAGGCGAAACCGGCGCCGAGCGCGAGAACGAGGAGAGCGAAGACGAGAAGTCGGATCATGAAGCTTTCCTCAGCCCTGGTTCGGGGTCATGGCGCCGGAGACGATCGTTCCGATGGAATTCTCGACCTCCACGCGGCGGTCGAGCGCGGCCTTGTAGTCCGCGGCAGCATTGCTTCCCGCCTCCGGCAACGCCTGCCATTCGATCTGCGCGCCCTTGAAATCGCCGTTCTGCAGCTTGTTCTCGATCCGCGCGACGATCGCTTCCGGGCTGTCGCCCTCGACGCTGCCGACCGGCCGCACGCGCACGATCGAACTCGCGCTCGACAGCAGGCGATCGACGATGCCCGCATCGCCACCCGGCTGGTGGATCGCGTCAAGGATGGCATCGGCCGCGTCGGAAAAATCGCCGACAAGATCGGAGCGGGAGCGCACGCCCGTCGTCGCGATCTCGCGAAGGCCGCCGACGGCCGGATCATCCGGCGAGACGCTGGCAAAGGCTTCCAGCTCAGCGAGGAAGGGGCCGCCACGGTCGATTGCCGTCTTCAACGCCGAGGCGGCGACGGCGCGCGCCACCGTCACGTCGCTGCGCGGCTCTTCCATCTTCTTTTCGGCTGCCGCCAGGCGTTCCGTCAGGGCGGCGGCGGCATCGTTGCTGGCAGACGTCATTTTCGACATTTCGGCACGAAGCGCCGCGATCTCCTCGCCGAGCGTACCCATGCGGCCTTCGATCTCGGAGAGATCCGCTTGCGCATCCGGTGCGTTGGCGCCGGCAGCGACTGTCTGTTCCAGCGAACTCAGCCGGGTTTCGATCGGTGCGAGATCGACTGTTCCGGTCTCCGCTGGTGCCTCGGCAACCTCAGCCTTCAAGGCCGCAATCTCGGCGGACAGTTGATCGATTGCGGCCGTGTCTGA
>CAMPIK010000049.1 GCA_946886325.1 uncultured Shinella sp. | reverse complement strand
CAACTGTCCGCGGGGGAAAATGCGCCATTCGAGGGCGCCCCGATTGTCGGTTGGCGACATCGATACGCGTTTTTCCCCCAATTACAATGTTCGACAACCCCTTCCGGTCCGAAAACCGGCCTTCAATAGCTGACGTTTACGTCAACGTCAAATTTGTTGATTGCGACAGGTTCTGACCTCACCGTCCCCAATGGGTGGGCGGTGCTGCCGCGGTGGCGGAGGAGGCATTCTCCGTCGTTTCCGGCGTCGCCTTGATGTGTTCGACGGCCTTCGGCGTCACGATCGTCCGGTCGAAAAGCGGGACCCCGCGGCGGCGGAGCACCAGCACGAGCAGCGAGCCGGCGATGATGCCGCCGACATGGGCGCCCCAGGAGATGCCGCTGCCGCCGTCGACGGCCAGCATGTAGAATTGCTGGGCCAGCCAGAAGGCGAGCGGGATGACCGCCGGAAGCGGCAGGGGCACGCGAAACAGCACGAGGACCCAGACACGCACCTTCGGATGCAGCAGGAAATAGGCGGCGACCACGCCGGAGATCGCGCCCGACGCGCCAATCAGGGGCGCCTGCGATTCGGGCTCGATGAAGCCGTGGAAGAAGGCGCCGGCGGCGGCGCAGAGCAGGTAGAAGAGCAGGTAGCGGACATGTCCCATTGCATCCTCGACATTGTCGCCGAACACCCAGAGGAACAGCATATTGGAGGCGAGGTGCATGAAATCGCCGTGCAGGAACGCATAGGTGATGTAGGTCGCATCCTCGGGCACGAGCACGAGGGCCGGCTCCAGATCGGCATAGTCGAAGACGACGGCCGGGATATAGCCGAGCCCCACCACGGCGGCGTCGGAGAAGGACTGCGTCGAGGCGAGCCCCGTCACCAGCCAGACGACGACGTTGATGGCGATGATGGATATGGTGACGTACTGCACCTTGATGTGCTTGAGGGCATTGGTGTCGTGCAGTGGTATGAACATCGAATTCCCGCCCCCGGCCTGATGTCAGCCTACCTGTTTTTCCCCGGTATCCAAAGCACGTCCGAACGCCCCTTGTCATTCACCCAGCGTGCGGCGACGAAGAGGAAATCCGAGAGACGGTTGACATAGGCGGCGGCGGCCGGCGAGACGATCTCTCCGTCCATCTGCTTCAGTTCCACAATGCGGCGCTCGGCGCGGCGCGAAACCGTGCGGGCAAGGTGCAGGGCCGCCGCGGCGCGTGTGCCGCCCGGAAGCACGAAGGATTTGAGCGGCTCGAGGTCGGCATTCAGCCGGTCGATCTCCTGCTCCAGCCGGTCCACCTGCGCCTGGACGATGCGCAGGGGCTCGTATTGCGGCGGCTCGCCGGTGTCGGGCGTCGCCAGATCGGCGCCGAGGTCGAAGAGGTCGTTCTGGATGCGGGCCAGCATCGCGTCGAGTTCGCCATGCTCCTGAAGGTCGAGACGGGCGAGGCCGACGACGGAATTGGTCTCGTCGATGTCGCCATAGGCCTCGACGCGAGCGTCGTGCTTGAGGCGCCGCGGTCCCGAAACGAGGCCTGTCGTGCCGTCGTCGCCGGTTCGCGTGTAGATCTTGTTCAGTTTGACCATGCGGAACCTGCCGGGCTCAGGAGGGGCGTCCGCCGCCGGTCACCCAGAGCGTCAGCATGATGAGGACGATGGCGACCGCCTGCAAGAGCACGCGCATCTGCATCAGTTTGTTCGACGTGTTGCCGTTGCCGCCCTTTGCCATGTTGACGAGGCCGCGCACCAGCACGATGGCGACCAGCCCCATGACGAGCAGCGTGAGAAAGGTGAGAAAGGAGGACATGTCGGTTGACCCGTTCCTTGATTGTCGTCAGTTCGTAACAGATAGGGTTTTCGCTGGAAATGGCACGCGATTTCTGGACTTTTCGCCTGCGGCGCGCCGCCGCGCTTCAGCCGAGCCTGCCGATGAAACGGTAGAAAAGGCCCGCCGGCAGCAGTTTCTTCAACAGCGCACCCTGCTTGGCTGGCGTGGTCACGACATAGTGCGGCCGCGGTGACGGGGCGTTCAACGCGTGTTTCAGCACCGCATGGACGGCCTCCGGCCCGAGCTTGCCGCGGGAGGGGCGGCTTTCGCCGCGCAGGCGCCGCAACTGCCGCCGGTATTCCTCGGCATGGACCGAGCCTTCGAGGTCGATATGCTTCTCGATATGGGTGACGGCATTGGCCGTGAAGCGCGATTCGATCGGTCCGGGCTCGATCAGGCTGACATGAATGCCGGAGCCTGCGAGTTCCATGCGCAGGGTCAGCGACAGGCCTTCGATCGCGAATTTCGAGGCGTTGTAGGCGCCGCGCCAGCGATAGGGCACGATGCCGAGGATCGAGGAGCATTGCACGATGCGCCCGTGCCCCTGCCGGCGCATCGCGGGGATCAGCCGCCGCGTCAGGTCGTGCCAGCCGAAGACGTTCGTTTCGAATTGCAGGCGCAGGGCCTCGACGGGCAGGTCCTCGACGGCGCCGGCCTGGCCATAGGCGCCGTTGTTGAAGAGGGCGTCGATCCGGCCGCCGGTCCGCGCGAGCACGGTGTCGGCAAGCGCGGCGATCGTATCGGGCTTCATATAGTCCATCAGCAGGGTCTCGACCCCGTCCGCTTCGAGGCCGTTCCGGTCTTCCTCCCGCCGCACCGTTGCAAAGACGCGCCAGCCCTCGGCATGAAGCGCGCGGGCGCAATGGGCGCCGATGCCGGAGGAGCAGCCGGTGACGATGATGCTTCGCCGGGTTGAAGTCGTCGGGCTGTCGGCCATATGCGTTTCCTATACAAACCGGCTCCCATCTCCCATATTCACGGTGAGCTTACAATGTCGCGCCGGATACCGGTCCGGCGGAACGCCTGCGAACGGAACCAGCATGCCCAGCGCCATCCGCGTCATCTACAAGGTCGTCTTCGACGCCATCTGGCACTTTTCGGAGGACGACGGCTGGGCGATGGCGAGCCATGTGGCGCTGTCGACGCTGCTGGCCCTCTTTCCCTTCCTGATTTTCGGCACGGCGCTCGGCTCCTTTCTCGGCGCCGACCAGTTCGCGGACACGGCCGTACACCTGATCTTCGACACCTGGCCGGAATCGATCGCCGAGCCGATCTCCCGCGAAGTCGTCGCGGTGCTGACGATCCCGCGCGGCGGGTTGCTGACGGTCTCGGTGCTGGCGGCGGCCTATTTCGCATCGAACGGCGTCGAGGCCTTGAGGGTCTCGCTCAACCGCGCCTATCGGGTCGCCGAATCGCGCTACTGGTACATGACCCGCCTTGCGAGCCTCGGTTTCGTGATTGCCGGCGTGCTGGCGCTGGCGGTCATCAGCATCGTGCTCGTCGCCGCACCGCTCGCCGTCAGGGCGACCGACCAGTGGCTGCCCTGGCTCAGTTACCTCTACTCATGGGTCGACAACTGGGGCCTTGCCGGAACGTTGCTCGTGCTTTTCATCGGGCTGCTCATCGCCCATCTCTGGCTGCCGGACGGCAAGCGGCGGATCGCGGACGTGCTGCCCGGCATTCTCCTGACGTTGCTCGCCTGGGGCGTCGGCGCCTATGCCTTCGCCTCCTACCTAGCCACTTTCGCCAACTATGTCTCGACCTATGCAGGCCTCGCCTCGATCATGATCGCGCTGGTCTTTCTCTATATCGTCGGGGTGATCTTCATCATCGGCGCGGAGATCAACGCGGCGCTTTTGAAATACCGCGTCAAGCACATGATCCTCGACCGCATCCGCGGCAAGCGCCCGGAAGGCAGCGAGGAGATTTCAATGGAGGACGAGGCCATCGCGCGCGAACAGGGCGCGAAGGCCGGCCGGTGAAAGGCCCTCGTCGCGGTAGGTCGCAAGCGCGGTGTCGCCATTGCTCTTGGAAAGCTTCCGTCCGTCCGGCCCCAGCACGAGGCCGTGATGGCGATAGATTGGCTCGGGCAGTCCGAGCAGGGCTTGCAACAGCCGATGAACAGATGTGGCGTGAAAGAGATCCTGCCCGCGTACAATGTTCGTAACGCCCTGCAGGGCATCATCCAGCGTCACCGACAGATGATAGCTCGACGGCGCATCGGAGCGCGACAGTACGATGTCGCCCCAGCGCCCTGGCGCGGCAGCGACGATGCCGCTTTCGCCGTCCGGGCCGGTGCCTTCCTCAGTCCACGTCAGCGCTTGATCCGTCGCTGCCAGCGCACGGTCCATATCAAGCCGCCAGGCGTGCTGGCGGCCGTCTGCGATCCAGCCGGCCGCAATTTTCGGGTCGAGCTCGCGCTCCGTTTCGGGATAGAGCGGTGCACCGTCCGGATCGCGCGGCCACGGTCGCCCGTCCGCCTCCGCAGCGGCGACAGCGGCGCGCACGTCGGCGCGGCTCAGGAAAGCGGGGTAGGCGAGGCCGCGGTCGATGAGCGACTGAAGCGCCTGCTGGTATTCGCCGAAGTGCTCCGATTGCCGACGCACCGGTTCTTCCCAGCCGATGCCAAGCCAGGCGAGGTCGCGGTAGATTGCCGCTTCGAACTCCGGCCGGCAGCGCGCCGTGTCGATGTCCTCGATGCGCAGCAGCAGGCGCCCGCCGGCCTCCCGTGCCAGCGACTGGTTCAGCAGTGCAGAATAGCCGTGGCCAAGATGCAGCAGCCCGTTCGGGCTCGGCGCGAAGCGAAAGACGGGCGGCTTTGACAAAGCGGTTGGCATGGCGTTTTCTGGCACGAACGAACCGGCCCTGCCAATGGCGGCGGTTTTCTTCTCGGGTGAATTCGAATGCGCTTGCACATGATCAGGACGGATGCGGACGTTTCCGCCGGTCTCGTCGATCTGGCGCTGCTCGACGCGCGGCTCTATGCCGTCATCGACAAGGCCGGCCCGGTGCCGCTGCGCCGGCAGGAGCCGGGCTATCGCGGCATGGCGGGCATCATCGTGTCGCAGATGGTGTCGCGCGCCAGCGCCGATGCGATCTGGCGCAAGCTCGAAACGATCGCCGAAGATATCACGCCGCACCACATCCTCGGGCTGACGGACGAGGACTGTCGCGCGGCGGGCCTGTCGCGGGCCAAGGCGGACACACTGCGCCGTGTCGCCGAAGCCGTCGACAGCGGTCACATCGATCTCGATTCGGTCTGCCAGATGGAGGCGGAAGCGGCCATACGCGCGCTCACCGGCATCAAGGGCGTCGGCCGGTGGAGCGCGGAAGTCTATCTTCTCTTCTGCGCCGGCCACCCGGACATCTTTCCCTCCGGCGACGTCGCGCTGCAAAATGCCGTCAGCCATGCGCTCGGTCTTCGCGTGCGGCCGACCGAGGCCGAACTCTCTGCCATTGCGGCTGCCTGGTCGCCCTGGCGCGGCATTTCGGCGCGGCTCTTCTGGGCCTATTACGCGCGGGAAATGCGGCGCGACGGAGCGCCGCTTGCCTGAGGCTTACGTTTGACGCCGCGTCAGGCGAATCTTCTGTTTTTGCTTTTTCTTTCCGGCTTCACAATGCTGTAACAACGCGCCTAATATAGAAGGGCAGATGCCGAATCGATCAGGAGAAGCCCTTGACGATTTCTGTTTCACCACAGGCCCTGCCGGCGCTCGTCTTGAACGCCGACTACAGGCCATTGAGTTATTATCCCTTGTCGTTGTGGTCCTGGCAGGACGCGATCAAGGCGGTCTTTCTTGACCGTGTGAACATCATCGCGGAATACGAACACTCGGTCTCTTCTCCGAGCTTTTCGATGCGCCTGCCGAGCGTCGTGTGCCTCAAGAGTTACGTTCAGCCTTCCCGTCATCCGGCCTTCACCCGGTTCAACGTCTTCCTGCGCGACAAGTTCGAGTGCCAGTATTGCGGCTCGCCTGACGACCTGACATTCGACCATGTCATTCCTCGCGCGCATGGCGGCGAGACGACATGGTTCAATGTCGTGGCCGCCTGCTCGCCGTGCAATCTGAGGAAAGGCAGCAAGCTGCCGAAGAAGGCCGGCATGTTCCCGCACCAGAAGCCCTATCAGCCGACGGTTCAGGACCTGCACAACAACGGCCGGCTCTTCCCGCCGAACTTCCTGCACGAAAGCTGGATGGACTATCTCTACTGGGACGTCGAACTGCAGCCCTGATCGGGGCCCGCGCTCACGCCGTCTTGCCGCGAACGCCGACGAAGGCGATTGCGGCGAGGATCAGGCTTGCGATGACGTTCCATCCCGCGAAGGACAGGCCGAGGAAGCGGAACGACGCGTCCGAGCAGGATGGCGGCGTTTTGGCGTTCAGATCGGACAGCAGGTCGCCCGCATTCTGCGTGACGCCCTGCGCCGCCGTCGCGCAGGTCGCCGGGCCTTCCCAGAAATGCCATTCGACGCCGGCGTGGTAGACGCCGAGCCCGGCGCCGACGAGCATCATCACACCCGCGATCGCCAGCAGTCCACGGGTCAGCCATGCCGGACCGCCAAGGAAGCCCGACAGGGCGGCGGCGGCCGCGACAGGAATGCCGTAGTAATAGGGATCGCGCTGCATCAGGCAGAGCGCGCAGGGAATGTAGCCGCCGATATGCTCGAAGCCGAGGGCGCCGCCCACGGTCGCCGCCATGCCGACGGTCAGGAGGACGGCGCTTGCAAGCGTCGTCGCCGAGGATGTCGTTCTTGTCGATGTCGCGGTCATCATACCAACCTCAGAAGACGAACCTGACGGCGTAGAAACCGCCGATCAGCAAGACGAGAAACAGCGTGAAGAGGATGCCGAGATATTTCTCGATGAAGAGCCGGATCGGCTCGCCATACATCCTCAGCAACCAGGCGACGAGGAAGAACCGCGCTGCCCGGCCGATAATGCTGACGACCGTGAAGACGACGAAATTGAGGCCCGTCGCGCCGGAGAAGATCGTCAGTACCTTGTAGGGGAACGGTGTCACGGCGGCAAAGAGCACGCCCCATCCGCCCCAGGTGTTGTACCAGTCGGCGATCTGCCCGAAGGCGTCCTCCTTGCCGTAGAAGGCGAGGATCGGCTGGCCGATCTGCTCGTAGAGGAACATGCCGATCGCATAGCCGAGGAAGGCGCCGAGCACGGAGGCGACGGTGCAGAGTGTCGCGAGCCGCAGCCATTTCAGCGGCTTGGCGATCACCATCGGGATCAGCAGCACGTCCGGCGGAATGGGGAAGACCGAGCTTTCCACGAAGGAGACGCCGAAAAGCGCGCGTTCGGCGTGCCGGGTCGCGGCCAGCGACATGGTCCAGTCGTAGAGGCGTCGGAGCATGGGGAATTCCGGTTCAGGTCCGGGCGCTTTTTAGCAGGTGCAGCAGAGTTGTAAATCGCCGCACGTTTTTGTGATGGTCCCACTGTTGCATCCCGCCCGACGACGCTTCCATCGGGCGGGGAACGCAGGACGCATTGGGCATCAGTCCGGAACGACCACCAGTTTGCCGACGAAGCCTTTGGCCATGAAGTCGGTCTGTGCCTTGTGGAAATCGGAGAGCTTGTAGACGCCGCCGACGAGCGGACGGATCTTCCTGTCTTCGATATAGCCGACAAGACGGCGGAAATCGCCGCGCGTGCCCTGGCTGGAACCGTGCAGCTCGAGCTGTTTCAGGTACATGGTCCTCAGATCGAGATTTACGACCGGGCCGCCGATGGCGCCGGCGGTCGTGTAGCGCCCTTCCGGCCTCAGGATGCGCAGCAGGTCGTTGAAGAGCGGACCGGCCACGAGGTCGGCCACCACGTCGATCGGTCGGCCGCCTGCCGCGGCCGCGACCGCCTCGATCAGGTCGCCCTTGCCGCGCGTGACGACCGCTTCGGCGCCGATGTCCAGCATCGCCGCTTCCTTGCCGGCGCCGCAGACCGCTATGGGAACCGCGCCACGGGCGCGCGCGAGCTGGATAATCGCCGAGCCGACGCCGCCGGATGCGCCGGTGACGAGCACGGTCTCGCCGGCTGTGAGCCGGGCGCGCTCCAGCATGCGCTCGCCCGTCAGGTAGGCGCAGCAGAAGGTGGCGAGTTCGATGTCGGTGAGGTCGGTTTCGACCACATGCGCGTTTTCCGCCGGCAGCGCCTGATATTCGGCGTAGCCGCCGTCGCGGCCGTGGCCCATGTAGTCGATGTCGGCAAGGCTGTCGTCGTCGCGGTTGTAGATGGAGAAATCGACCATCACCCGTTCGCCGATCCGGCCTTCATCGACGCCCTCGCCGACGGCGACGATGGTCCCGACCGAATCGGTGCCCTGGATGCGCGGAAAGGTGAGCGTGTTGCCCTGCCGGCGCCAGGTGGAGACGGCGGCCGGGTCATCCTCCCGGCCATAGGCACCCTCGCGCACCCAGACGTCGGTATTGTTCATGCCGCAGGCGGTGACGCGGATCAGGACTTCGCCGGCCGCCGGGTGCGGGACGGGCACGTCGCGGCTGTACACGAGCTTGTCGAGGCCGCCGTGCCCGACCAGTTGCACGGCGGCCATTTTTTCCGGAATGGCCTGCATGATCAGCCGAGCACCTGTTCGATCGCGCCGGCGGCGGCCTTCACCACTGTATCGGCCTCTTCCTTCGTCAGGCAGAGCGGCGGCGCGAAGCCGAGGATGTCGCCCTGCGGCATGGCGCGGCCGATGACGCCGCGTTCGAGAAGGGCGGCCGATACCTGCGGGCCGATCTTGCGGGACGGATCGAAGAAGGCCCGGTCGTCCCGGTCCTCGACGAATTCGATCGCGGCCATCAGGCCGTCGCCGCGGACTTCGCCGACATGCCTGTGGCCGCCGACGGCCTTGGCGAGCTCCGCGCGGAAATAGGCGCCCGTCGAGCCGGCATTCGCGACGAGGCCGAGTTCGTCGATCAGTTCGAGATTGGCAACGCCGGCGGCAGCGCAGATCGGGTGTGCCGAATAGGTCCAGCCATGGCCGATCGGGCCGAGGTCGTCCGAACCCTTCACCAATACCTGCCAGACCTTGTCCGAGACGATGGTGCCGGAGAGCGGCGCATAGGCCGAGGTCAGGCCCTTGGCGATGGTGATGAGGTCGGGCTTCATGCCGTAGTGGTCGGAGCCGAACATGGTGCCGAGGCGGCCGAAGCCGGTGACGACCTCGTCGGCGACGAGCAGGATGTCATACTTGTCGAGCACGGCCTGGATCTTCTGCCAGTAGCCGGCCGGCGGCGGCACGATGCCGCCGGTGCCGAGGATCGGCTCGCCGATGAAGGCGGCGACCGTCTCCGGGCCTTCGGCGAGGATCATCTCCTCCAGCTTGTCGGCGCAATATTGCGAGAACTGCTCCTCGTCCATCGAGCGATCCGGCCGGCGGAAGAAGTAGGGCGCTTCCGTATGCAGGATCGGCGCGCGCGGCAGGTCGAAGGCGTTGTGGAAGAGGTGCAAGCCGGTCAGCGATCCGGTCATGACGCCCGAGCCGTGATAGCCGCGCCAGCGCGAGATGATCTTCTTCTTTTCCGGCCGGCCGAGAATGTTGTTGTAGTACCAGATCAGCTTGATGTTGGTCTCGTTGGCATCCGAGCCGGAGAGGCCGAAATAGACGCGGCTCATGCCCTCGGGCGCGCGGTCGATGATCATCTTGGCGAGCGTGATCGAGGCTTCGGTGCCGTGGCCGACATAGGAATGATAGTAGGCGAGGTTCTTCGCCTGTTCGGCGATAGCGTCGGCGATCTTCTGGCGGCCGTAGCCGACATTGACGCAATAGAGGCCGGCAAAGGCGTCGAGGCTCGTCTTGCCGCTGGTGTCGGTGATGTAGACACCTTCGCCACCGCCGATGATGCGGGTCGGCGTCTCGCCGCGGGCATGCATGCCCATATGCGTCGAGGGATGGAAGAAGTGGTCGCGGTCCCAGGCGGTCAGTTCGTTGCGCTGGTCGAGCATGGTCTTGTCCTTTCGTGGTCGCGCCCTGTTCAGGCGGCGGTGTCGATGCAGAGATATTTGAGTTCGGTGAAGGCCTCGAGGCCGTGGCGCGAGCCCTCGCGACCAATGCCCGATTGTTTCCAGCCGCCGAAGGGAATGGGGCCGCCGGTGATCTTCACCCGGTTGATCGCCACCATGCCGTATTCGAGCGCGCGGCCAAGGCGCATCTGGCGCGCGCCGTTTTCGGTGACGACATAGGCGACGAGGCCGTATTCGGTGTCGTTCGCCCGCGCGATCACCTCCGCCTCGCTGTCGAAGGCGGAAACGGCGGCGACAGGGCCAAAGGTCTCCTCGCGCATGATCAGCGCATCGTCGGAGACATCGGTCAGAAGCGTCGGTTCGTAGAAGAGCGGGCCGGCCTTGTGCCGCTTGCCGCCGGCAAGGACGCGGGCGCCCTTCGCCTTCGCGTCCGCAACCTGTTCCTCGACCTTGGCGACGGCACGGGCATGCATCAGGGG
>CAMPIK010000048.1 GCA_946886325.1 uncultured Shinella sp. | reverse complement strand
CGTGCGCGAGCGCGACGATGTCCGGCTCGACCTTCTCTACCACGCCGTCTCGGCCAGCATGCGCCGGAAGTTCGCGCTCGTCTCGGCCGCAGCACTCGTGGCCGGCTTCGCCGCGTCCTTCCCGGCTTCGCTTGATTACATCACCTTCTACAAGATCAAGAAGAGCGCCATGCTCGGCATCCGGCTGGACATCGTCTTCAGCGTCTATGCGATCTTCGCAATCGCCGTCATCGTTCGCGGCGTCTGGCAGGTCGTGCATATCCTGCGCGGCGGTGCCATCGACGAGCCTATCGAGGCGCGGGACGCATGAGCCTCGCCTTTTCCGTCTGTCTCATGGTTCTCTTCGTGCTGGCCGCCATCGGCACGCCGATCGCCCATTCGATGATCGTCGCGGCCGTCGTCTATCTGGCGATGGCGGGTCAGGATCTCGGCCTTGCCGCCGAACAGATCATCCAGGGCATCTACGACAGTTTCATCATCCTTGCCGTGCCGCTCTTCATCGTCGCCGCCAACATCATGAACGAGGGCTCGATCAGCGACCGGCTGCTCGATTTCTGCAAGGCGGTCGTCGGCCGCTTCCGCGGCGGCCTGGCGCAAGTCGACATTCTCGTCAGCCTCATCTTCTCCGGCATGTCCGGCTCGGCGATTGCCGATGCCGCTGGTGTCGGCAAGGTGACGATCAACATGATGGTCAAGAGCGGCCACTATACGCCGGGCTTCGCCGGTGCGGTCGTCGCAGCGTCGGCCACCATCGGGCCGATCATCCCTCCGTCGATCCCGATGGTCATGTATGCGCTCGTCTCCGATGCCTCGATCGGCTACCTCTTCCTCGGCGGCGTCGTGCCCGGCCTCATCATGACGGCGGGCCTGATGATCATGACGAGCTGGATCGCCCACAAGCGGCATATCCCGCCGGAAGACGTGCCGCCGATCCGCGAACTGCCGCGCATCACCTTCCGCGCGCTGCCGGCGCTCATCATGCCCGTCATCCTGCTCGCCGGCATCTATGGCGGCGCGACGACGCCGACGGAGGCTGCCGCGGTCGCCGCTGCCTATGCGCTGCTGATCGCCGCCGTGCTCTATCGCTCCGTGTCGCTCGCCTCGCTCCGGGCGATCTTCTCGGAAAGCGCCCGCTCCTCGGCCTCGGTCGGCCTCGTAATTGGCAGCGCGCTGATCTTCAACTATATCGTCGCCTCGGAAAACGTGCCGAACCAGATGGCGGCCTGGATGGCCGGCTTCGATCTGTCGCCGCTCGGCTTCCTGCTGCTCGCCAACATCATCTTCCTGCTGCTCGGCTGCGTGCTGGACGCGACGACGATCATCCTCGTCATCGTGCCGCTCTTCGTGCCGGTCTGCCGGGCGCTCGGTGTCGATCTCGTGCATTTCGGCGTCGTCACCGTCGTCAACTGCATGATCGGCCTCATCACGCCGCCCTATGGCATGCTGCTCTTCGTCATCAGCGGCGCGACGGGCATCCGCGTCAGCTCGATCGTGCGGGAAGGCCTGCCCTTCTTCATCGCGCTGATGATCGCGCTGTTTTCGCTCATTCTTTTTCCCGAACTCGTGCTCTGGCTGCCGCGTTACTTCGGCTATCAGGGGTGAGGCGGGCCAACCGCAATCGAAACGGCCAGGGAACGCGGTTCCGGGCCAGACACAGGACAGGACAATGACCGCCACGGTCGGACAAGCCATGCGCGCAAAGATCGGCGTCAGCGCCGCGCTCTCCACCCCCTTCTTGCCAGGCGGCGCCATTGACTGGAGCCGTTTCGCCGGCCATGCCCGCAATCTCCTTGGGCAGGGCATGACGGTGGTGACGGCATTCGGCACGACCGGCGAGGGCGTTTCCATCCCGATTGCCGCCCGCCACGCGCTCTATGACGAGATGAGCGGGCACGGCGTTAAGGCCGGCCAACTGGTCGAATGCGTCTACGGTCCCTCGTCCGAGGATGCCGGACAGCACATGCGCCGCTCGCTCGATGCCGGATGCGGCGGGATCCTGCTGACGCCGCCGCATTATTTCAAGCAGCCGTCGGAAGAGGGCATCTACCGCTGGTATGCCGAAGCCTTCGAGACGGCCGGCGGGGCAGCGCGCGACGTCATCCTCTACAACATCCCGTCGCTGACAGGCGTCGCCATCGGCCCGCGGCTCGTCTCGCGCCTGCGGGAGGCTTTCCCGCAGGTGGTGGCGGGCGTCAAGGATTCGAGCGGAGACTGGGCGCAGACGACGGCGCTGCTCGCCGACCATCGCGACCTCGCGATCCTCGTCGGCCATGAGGGACATTTGGCGCGTGCCGTGCGCGAGGGCGCGAGCGGGGCGATCAGCGGCGTCGCGAATTTCGCCCCGGCCTTGCTTGCGAAGCTGGTCGCCGGAGAGGATGATCCGCGGATCGACACGGTTCTGGAGACGCTGCTCGCGCTGCCGGTGGTGCCGGCGATCAAGGCGGTTCTCGCTGCGGCACATGACGATCCGGCCTGGTTCGCCGTGCGCGCGCCGCTCGAGCCGGTGACGGACGAGGCGGATATTGCCGCCTGCGCGAAACTGGCGGCGCTCTTCGCCTGAGCGGCCGGCGGAGACGACAGACCGAAAAGAGGCGCCGATGACGATGACGTTGCGCCAGGTTGAGGTGGTTCGGGCGATCATGGTCGCCGGCACGATTGCGGGCGCGGCGCGGCTGATGAACGTCGCCCAGCCCGGCGTCAGCCGCACGATGAAACATCTCGAAACGACGCTCGGCATCAAGCTCTTCGTCAAGAAGGCCGGGCGCTACGTGCCGACCAGCGAGGCGCGCGACATCTTCACCCAGTTGCAGGAAGTGCACCGCAAGGTCGAGGACCTGCAATATTCGATCGCCCAGCTCGAACGCGGCCACGGGGTCGAGCTGGCGCTCGGCTCGGTGCCGAGCATCGCCAATGTCATGGTGCCGCAGGCGATCGCCACGCTGATGCACCAGTATCCTGATATCCGGGTCAATTTCGAGATCCTCAAGATCGAGGAGGCGATCGACTACCTGATGCTGGCCAAGGGCGAGGTGGTGGCGATGAGCTATCACTTCTCCCACCCGTCGATCACCTTCGAACCGCTGGCCAAGGGCCGGCTCGTCTGCATCGCCTCGAAGGATCACCCGGTCGCGGCCAAGAACCGGATTTCGGCCCGCGAGATCGTCGAGCATCCGCTGATCGGCATCGATCCGCGCGATCCCTATGGCGCGATCATGGCGAGCATCTTCGAACGCGAGAACCTCGCCTACGACATTTCCATTCGCGCCCGGTTCGGCACGACGGTCTGTGCGCTCGTCAAGCGCAATCTCGGCATCGCCGTCATCGATGCCTTCACCGTCGCCGACATGCAGGACCAGGGCCTTGCGGTCATTCCGATCGCCGAGGATACCGTCTTCCAGACCTATGTCGCCTACCGCTCGGATGCGGCGCTGTCGAGCTATGCCGAGCGCTTCGTGAAAGTGCTGCGGCAGGCCATGGACGACCACATCGCGGCATCGCGCGTTTCGGCAAAAACATAACCAAACGGTATTGAAAATAGAAAAAATGGTATTTGCGTTATGGCGGCAAAGGGAACAAAAGATCATGGTCTCTTCTGTCCATGACATGTGACGGAAGGTATCGCCGGCGAGCCGAGGATTCGCCGGAATTATCCAGTGGCTACAGGGATTTCCTTTGGGAGGATTGACATGATGAACAGATTTCTGGGAGCGGTTGCCGCTCTCTCGCTTCTCGCCGGCTCGGTCGTCGCGGCCGATTTTCCGGAGCAGGACCTTCAGGGCGTGATCCAGTGGGGTGCCGGCGGCAGCACCGACCTGGTTATGCGTTCGGTCTCGCCGCATGCCGAAAAGGTTCTCGGCCGCAGCATCGTGCTGCAGAACAAGACCGGCGGCGTCGGCGTCATCGCCACGCAGTTCGTCGCCACCCAGCCGTCCGACGGCTACACGCTGCTGATGAGCGCCGAAAATCCGCAGCTCTACAAGGTCATGGGCCTGTCCGAGCTCGACTACACCGATTTCTATCCGGTCAACGTTCTGGCGCGCGGCATTCCGGTGCTCGTCGCCAACAATGATGCGCCCTTCAACACGATCAAGGAACTGGTCGACTACGTCCAGGCCAATCCCGGCATGGTGAAGATGGGCTCGACCGGTCCGGGCGGCCTGCCCTCCGTCGTCGGCGCGATGCTGTCGACGCAGCTCGACTTCCAGGTCACGGCCGTGCCCTTCGACGGCGACGGTCCGGCGCTGACCGCCATGCAGGGCGGCGCGGTCGACTTCATGCCCGCCGTGCTCGGCGCGACGGTCGAACATGTGAAGGCCGGCCGCATCAAGATCCTCGGCATCTTCGACAACACGGCAAGCGACGTCCTGCCGGATGCCAAGCCGATCACCGCGGACTATCCGGAATTCGGCAAGTTTCTGCCCTGGGGTCCGTTCTTCGGCGTCTTCGTCAAGCGCGATACGCCTGAAGACGTGACGGCCAAACTGGTCGAGGCCTTCAAGGCCGGTGCCGATGCCCCGGAGTTCCAGAAGCTTCTGACCGATCGCGGCTATGTCTCGATGAACATCTCCGGTTCCGAGGCGGACGACTTCCTGAAGAAGTGGCAGTCGACGACGGCCTGGGTCGCGCATGATGCCGGCATGGCGAAGAAGTCGCCGGAGGAGTTCGGCATTCCGAAGCCGTAAGGCCGGCTGTCGCCGAAACGTCCGGCCGGCTTCTTCGGAGGCCGGCCGGTTCCGGCGCCGCTTCATCCACCGGATGGGAGGAGGAACCCGTCAATGCAGAACGATACCCAGGAAAGACGTCCCGGCGAGTTGGTCTTCAACGCCGTCCTGCTGATCTTCAGTCTCTTCATGTTCTGGCATGCCTATCGGATTGCAGGTTTCTCGTCGCTGAGCTCGGCCGGTGCCTTTCCGATGGCAATGTCCGCGCTCATGGCAGTGACATCTTCGACCGTGCTTTTGCGGACCTGGCGCCGCCGCGCCGCCAGAGGCGGATTGCAGGCCTTCTGGGTGCAGATCCTGCCGCAGGTCGCCGTGGTCTTCTCGGTCTTCATCCTGGGCTATTCGCTGCTGTTGAAGCCGCTCGGCTTCGTGCTTGCGTCCTTCCTCTTCCTTCTCGTCTCGACCTGGTTCCTCGAAGGCGGCCGGTTCAAGCGTTCGCTGCTGCTGTCGGTCGTCTCGATCGTCGCCGTCTATATCGTCTTCCGGCTGGTCTTCCAGGTCGTTCTTCCGGAAGGCATCATTCCGGAGCGCAGCATCATGGCCGCCATCCGCGATCTCTTCGCAGGAGGCAACTGAGCCATGACCGACGCTCTTGCCTATCTCTTTTCCTCGTGGCTTCAGCCCGAACTTCTGGCCCTGACGGCGCTCGGCACCTTCGCCGGCATCTATATCGGCGCGATCCCCGGCCTTTCGGTGACGATGGCCGTGTCGATCCTGATCTCGTTCACGTTCAGCTGGGACGTCAACCCGGCGCTCGCGCTGATGAACGGCGTGTTCATGGGCGGCGTCTATGGCGGATCGCGCACAGCGATCCTGCTCAATATCCCGGGAGCGCCGGCGGCGATTGCCACGGCCCTCGACGGCTATCCGCTGGCGAAGAAGGGCGAGGCGGGCAGCGCCATCGGTCTGTCGACCGTCATGTCCTTCATCGGCGGTTTCATCGGCATCATCGTGCTCGCCATCGCGGCCCCCACGGTCAGCGAGTTCGCCATCCTGTTCCAGCCGCGCGACTACATGCTGCTCGCCGTGATGGGCATCCTGCTGGTCAGTTCACTGGCCGGCGAGAGCCTCGCGAAGGGCATCTTCGCCGGTGCGCTCGGCATGCTTCTCGGCACCGTCGGCCTCGACCCGATGACGGCGGAACAGCGTTTCACCTTCGGCTCCATCGATCTGATGAACGGCATTTCGCCGATCGCGCTGATGATCGGCCTCTTCGGCGTGTCGGAAGCGCTGCTGCAACTGCACAACCTGAACGCCGAGGCGATCAAGCAGAAGGTCGACCGCATCGTTCCCTCGCTCGCCGACGTGAAGAAATACCTGCCGCTCAGCCTGCAGACCTCCGGCATCGGCGTCATCATCGGCGCATTGCCGGGCACCGGCGGCGACATCGCGGCACTGATGGCCTACGACCATGCCAAGCGCGTCACCAAGAACCCCGAGGTGCCCTTCGGCGAAGGCGCGAAGGAAGGGCTTGTCGGCGCCGAGACGGCAAACAATGCCGCCGTCGGCGGCGCCTATATCCCGATGCTCACCCTCGGTATTCCGGGGGATGCGGTGACGGCCATCATCATCGGCGCGCTCTTCATCCACGGCCTCAATCCCGGCCCGCTGCTGATGATCGAGAAGCCTGATATGTTCTGGTTCACGGTCGGCAACCTGGCGCTCGCCAACATCTTCATGCTGATCTTCGGTCTGACCGGCATCAAGATCTTCACCCGCATCGTCGAGTGCCCGAAATCGATCCTGTTTCCGCTGATCCTGCTCTTGAGCGTCGTCGGTGCCTTCTCGATCAACAATTCGGTCTCGGACGTCTGGTGGATGCTCGGCTTCGGCGTGCTCGGCTATTTCCTCAAGCTCTATGGCTATCAGGTCGGCCCGATCGTGCTCGGCATCATCCTCAGCCGTCTGATGGACGACAACTGGCGCCGGGCGATCATCTCCGAACGCGGCAGTTTCGTCGACTTCGCACTCGGGATCGTCACGAGCCCGCTGTCGCTGGCCCTGCTCCTCATCATCGTCTTCGTTCTGGTGGGCCAGACGCCGCTCTGGAAGTCCTTCCGCAATCGGGGAGAGGGCAAGTCCGGCAAGGAGACGCCGCCGATTGCGAAGACCGTCAACGGGAAGGAGTGATCCGATGTCGAAGCCCGCGATCCGCCTCGGCCTGATCGGCGACAACATCACCCGCTCGCAGTCGCCGCGGCTGCACGAACTGGCCGGTCGCCTGTGCGGGCTCGACGTCACCTATGAACGGCTCATTCCGGCCGCAATGGGCGAGCCGTTCGAGGCGGTCTTCGCCCAGTGCCGCGCCGAGGGTTTTCGCGGCATCAACGTCACCTATCCTTACAAGGAAGCAGTCACCGGCCTGCTCACCGTTCCCGACCCCGCCATCGCGGCGATCGGAGCCTGCAACACCGTGCTCTTCGAGCCGGGCGGACCGTCCGGCCACAACACGGACTATACCGGCTTCATGAGCGCATTCCGCGGCGCGTTCGGCGATGCAACGCCGGGTTCGGTCGCGATGGCGGGGGCAGGGGGCGTCGGCAAGGCGGTGGCCTTCGGACTGGCGGGCCTCGGCTGCGACCGTCTCTCGATCTTCGACACGGCACCCGAAAGGGTCGAGCCGCTGGTCGCCGCGCTGTCGCAACTCGGGACGGCGATGACGGTCACCGTGGCGACATCCATCGACGAAGCCGTCTCCGGCACGGATGGCCTCGTCAACTGCACGCCGCTCGGCATGGTCGGCTATCCGGGCTCGGCCATCCCGCGCGCGCTCGTCAAGGGACGCCGCTGGGCCTTCGATGCGGTCTATACGCCTGTCGAGACCGAGTTCGTGCTCGATTGCCGGGCGGCCGGCCTCACCGTCATCAGCGGCTACGAACTCTTCTTCCACCAGGGCGTCGATGCCTTCCGGCTCTTTACCGGCGAGGCGATCGATCAGGCGGCGCTGCGCCGCGCGCTTGCTTCGCCCGAGGAACCGGGAAGGATTTCGGCATGAAGACCTCGATCGCAACCGTCTCGATCAGCGGCACGCTGTCGGAAAAGCTCGCGGCGGTCGCGGCAGCCGGCTTCGACGGCGTCGAGATTTTCGAGAACGATTTCCTGACCTTCGACGGATCGCCGGCCGAAGTCGGGCGCATGGTGCGCGACCATGGCCTGACCGTCACGCTGTTCCAGCCCTTCCGCGATTTCGAAGGCCTGCCGGAGCCGCATCGCAGCCGCGCCTTCGACCGTGCCGAACGCAAGTTCGACATCATGCAGGATCTCGGTACCGACCTGATGCTCGTCTGCTCCAGCGTCTCGCCGCTGGCGCTCGGCGGCATCGACCGCGCGGCCGAGGATTTTCGCGCGCTCGGTGAAAGGGCTGCGGCCCGCGGCCTGCGGGTCGGCTACGAGGCGCTTGCCTGGGGCCGGCATGTCAACGACCACCGCGATGCCTGGGAGGTCGTGCGCCGCGCCGACCATGCCAGCATCGGCCTCATCCTCGACAGTTTCCACACGCTGTCGCGCAAGATCGACCTGAAGTCGATCCGCTCGATACCGGGCGACCGCATCTTCATCGTGCAACTGGCCGATGCGCCGCTGATCGACATGGACCTGCTCTACTGGAGCCGGCATTTCCGCAACATGCCGGGCGAGGGCGACCTGCCGGTTGTCGATTTCATGGCGGCCGTCGCGGCGACGGGCTATGACGGCGCCATCTCGCTCGAAATCTTCAACGACCAGTTCCGCGGCGGCGCGCCGACGGCAATCGCCGAGGACGGACACCGCTCGCTGGTCTACCTGATGGATCAGGTCGGCCGTGCCGAACCGTCGATCGCCGCCGCCGTGCCGTCCATGCCGGATCGCGCCGACGTGCTCGGGGTGGAGTTCGTCGAATTCACGGCCGACGAGGCGGAGGCGGCCGAACTCGGCGCGCACCTGTCGGCCATGGGCTTTGCGCAGGTCGGGCGCCACCGCGAAAAGGCCGTCTCGCTCTGGCGGCAGTCGGCCGGCGAGGCCGGCATCAACATCGTCCTCAACACGGAAGACAAGGGCTTTGCCCATTCCGCCTATCTGGTGCACGGCACGTCCGCCTATGCGCTCGGGCTGAAGGTGAACGATGCGGCCGGCGCCGTCGAGCGGGCGCGGGCGCTCGATGTCGACGCCTTCGCGCCGCCCGCAGGAGAAGCGCCCTCGGCGCTCCCGGCAGTCCGCGGCGTCGGCGGCGGCCTGCTCTATTTCGTCGATGCGCGCGACGACGTCTGGGGCCGGGAGTTCGATCTGGTCGAGACGCCGGCATCCTCCGGCACCGGTCTTGTCGCGATCGACCATGTGGCGCAGTCGATGAAGGCGGAGGACCTGCCGAGCGCGCTTCTCTTCTACACGTCGATCCTCAAGGCCGGAAAGCTGCCGCTGGTCGATATCGTCGATCCGGCCGGGCTGGTGCGCAGCCAGGTGGTCGAGAACGAGACGGGGTCGCTGCGGCTGACGCTCAACGGCGCCGACAACCACCGGACATTTGCCGGCCACTTCATCGCCGAAAGCTTCGGCTCGGGCGTGCAGCACCTGGCCTTTCGAACCGGCGACATCTTCGAGACGGCGCGGCGGCTGAAGGAAGCCGGGTTCCGGCCGCTCTCGATCTCGCGCAACTACTATGACGACATCGAGGTCCGCTTCGGCCTGGAGCCGGACCTGACCGATCGCCTGCGCGCCGACAACATCCTCTACGACCGCGACGAGCACGGCGAATATTTCCAGATCTACGGCCCGACGCATGGCGAGGGTTTCTTCTTCGAGATCGTCGAGCGGCGCGGGAACTATCGCGGCTACGGCGCCGCCAACGCCGCCTTCCGCATCGCCGCCCAGAAACGCACCTTCCGCCCCGCGGGCCTGCCGTCCGACGCCTGAGTGCGGCAAGCCGCCACGCGCTGAAGCCGCTGTTCGGCATGCGGCGGATTTGGTAAGGTCATCCCGGACGATCGGGCATCGTTCCGCTGCCACATTGAAGACACGATCTGTTTACCATGGCGCAAGGTATCGCATGGTAGAAACGAACAAAACTTTGGCCAAATTTGCGGACATAGAGCGTTCATGACGGATATCGGGTGGCTATCGGCTTGGGGGAAACGGGCAGGGCGCGGCGTGGCTGCGGTGCTGCTCGCGGCGACGGTTCTTTCCGGCTGCATGTCGGATGGCCTGGACGATCTCGCGCAATCGGTGCCGCCGCTCTCGGCCAAGGTCAAGGGCGAGATGTCCCGCAAGAACATGACGGCGACGAGCCCGGTTCTGGTGCGCATCTTCAAGCAGGAAAGCGAACTCGAAGTCTGGAAGCAGGACAAGAGCGGCCGCTACGCGCTGCTGAAGACCTATCCGATGTGCCGCTGGTCCGGACGGCTTGGACCGAAGACGCGCTCGGGCGACCGGCAGGCGCCGGAAGGCTTCTATCACGTCTCGGCCGCCATGCTGAACCCGAAGTCGCAATACTATCTCTCGTTCAATCTCGGCTATCCGAACAGGCTTGAATCGGCGCTCGGCTATACCGGCGAGGCGCTGATGGTGCACGGCGC
>CAMPIK010000047.1 GCA_946886325.1 uncultured Shinella sp. | reverse complement strand
CGAAATTCTTCGTCGTCCCGTATTCGAGATACTGGCCGGGCACGTGGTTGATGAAGATCGTCAACAGTGCCAACGCCCGGAAGACGTCGAGCCGGGTGTCCCTGTGGCGGATGCCGGCGGGCTCTGTCTGTGGCGTGGGCCTGTCGGCCATGGCGTCGTTCCAGGAAGGAAGCGCGGGTTTGCGGCCGGCGCGGCCTGTCGTTGAAGAACCGCTCACGACAGGGCCGGGCCGTTTCGCAACGGCCCGGCTGATACTGCTAGAGCGGGTATCCTTCTTGGATGTCTTGTATGACAGTTTTATTGACGGTCACGGTTGCGGCGCGATCCGGACCCGATCTTTCAACACGGATATCGAAGCTTCCTTCCGGAAGATCGAGCATCGCGCTGAAACCGTCCCAGCCGCTCGGCAGGACCGGATCGACGATCAGGCGGTCGCCGCGCCGGCGGATGCCGAGAATGCCCTCGACGGCGGAGCGATAGAGCCAGCCCGCAGAGCCCGTATACCAGGTCCAGCCGCCGCGGCCCGTCAACGCGCCCTCGCCGTAGATATCGGCGGCCACCACATAGGGTTCGACCCGGTAGCGCTCGGCCTCCGCGCGATCTGTCGCGTGATTGACCGGGTTGAGCATGGAGAAGCATTTCCAGGCATCGTCGGCACGCCCTTGCGCAGCAAGCGCCATGACGACCCATGTCGCGGCATGGGTATACTGCCCGCCGTTCTCGCGCACACCCGGCGGATAGGCCTTGATGTAGCCCGGATCCTGCGGCGTCGACGACAGCGGCGGCGTGAAGAGGCGGATGATGCCGGCTTCCTCGTCGCCAAGCTTTTCGAGCACCGCATCCATCGCCATGCGGCTGCGCTCGGCATCGCCCTCACCGGAGAGCACACTCCAGGACTGCGCGATGGAATCGATGCGGCATTCCGCCGAGGCAGCACTGCCAAGCGGCGTGCCGTCGTCGAAATAGCCGCGGCGATAATAGTCGCCATCCCAGCCGGCCGTTTCGAGCGCCTGTTTCAGGCGCGCGAGGTGGCCCTCCCAGGCCTCGGCGTGTTGTGCATCGCCGCGCTCGCGCGCGATCGGGATGAAATCGCGCAAGGTACCGGCGAGGAACCAGCCGAGCCAGACGCTTGTGCCGCGGCCGGCTTCGCCGACGCGGTTCATGCCGTCGTTCCAGTCGCCGCCGAGAATGAGCGGCAGGCCGTTTTCACCGGCGCGGCGGATCGCGAGATCGAGCGCACGGGCGCAATGATCGAAGAGCGAAACCGATTCGGACGATTTCTCCGGGTTGAAGAAGGAATCGTGCTGACCGGGCTCCAGCGCCGGCCCGTGGATGAAGGCCAGTTTCTCATCCAGAATGGCGCTGTCGCCGGTCGCGCGGCAATAGTGCGCCGCCGCATGGGCCAGCCAGACGACATCATCCGAGATCATGGTGCGCACGCCGGCACCGTTCTGCGGCAGCCACCAATGCTGCACGTCGCCTTCCGGAAACTGCCGCGCGGCCGCATTCAGGATCTGCTTGCGGGCGAGCTCCGGCTTGTGGAGCAGGAAGGCCAGCGTGTCCTGCAACTGGTCGCGGAAGCCGAAGGCGCCGCTTGCCTGGTAGAAGGCGGAGCGTGCGATGATGCGGCAGCCGAGGCTCTGGTAGGGAAGCCAGGTGTTGACCATCAGGTCCAGCGCCGGGTCCGGCGTCTTCACCTGCACCGTGCCGGTGAAATCGGTCCAGAAGGTCTTCACCTTCTCGAGCACGTCGTCGAAGACGATCTGGCGCGCCTCGGACGACAGCGTGACGGCTTCCGCCGTGTCGCCGGCATCGCCGAGGACGAAGAGCAGCTCGCATTTTTCGCCGGCGTCGAGAACGAGGTCGGTTGCGATTGCCGCGCAGGGATCGCCGCTGTGTTCGACCACGCCGGAAAGCTTGCGCCCGTCGGCAACGGCGTTCGGAAGGACGATGTCGCCGCCCTTGCCGACGAATTCGCGCCGGCTGGTGGTGAAGCCCGACAGCGGCCGGTCGACGGCAAAGAAGCCGACGCGGCCGGAATAGTCGAGGCTGTAGGGATTGGTCGCATGGACCGTGCCGCTGTTCTCGTCATGCGCGGTCAGCACGAAGGGCGCCGTGCGGGCCGGATTGTTGCCGAGCACCCATTCGACATAGCCGTAGACCGAAAGCCGGCGCGGCAATCCGCTCTGGTTGGTGATGATGAGCCGCGAATATTTCACCGGCCGCTCGCGATCCACCGTCTGAACGAGATCGAGTTCGAGACCGCCGGAAATGCTTCGGAACGCCGAATATCCAAGGCCGTGCCAGCATTCGAAGAGCACCGAGGGATCGCGCGACAGGGCCGCGAAGGGCGTGAAGACCGCGCCGGTTTCGAGGTCCTTCACGTAGAAGGCCTCGCCCGGCCGGTTGATCACCGGATCGTTCGTCCACTGGGTAAGCTGGTAGTCGCGCGAGTTTCGGCTCCAGGTATAGGCGCCGCCCTCGGCGGCCACGTGGAAGCCGAAGCTGTCATTGGCGATGACGTTGATCCACGGCTGCGGCGTCGCTTCGCCGCCGCGCAGCTTGATCACATATTCGCGCCGCTCCGTGTTGAAGCCGCCATAGCCGTTCCAGAAGGCGAGCTCCCCGCCCTCGACTGTCGCCGGGCGCAGCTCGCTCTTCGGCGCGGGAAGCGTCGCTGCCTCGCCTTCGGTTTTCGGCTGGGGCGCAAAGAGCGCGGCGCCACGGGTGATCTGGTCGGCGAGCGAGCCGTTGCGGGCATGGAACACGGCGCGCGCGGTGGCAAGCAGGGCCTGCCAGGTCGTTGCGTCCATAAGGTCGCGGCGCACGGCGAAGATATGCTGGCGCACGCCGTCCGACTGGGCGCCCATGCGCAGGTTCTCGCACATCTGGTCGAGCGTGTGCTGCATGTCCTGCGCATAGGAGGAGGCGCGCTCGTTGAGGATCACGAGATCGGCCACGACGCCGCGATGGCGCAGGTATTCCTGCGCACGCAACGCCTCGCGGGCGACATCGAGATCGTGCTCGTCGGTGATCCGGAGCACGAAGATCGGAAAGTCGCCGGATATCGCAAGCGGCCAGAGCGCCGATTGCGAGGTGAGGCCGGCCTGGACCGTGCCCGCCTCGGCGCGCAGGTGCATGTCCGGATAGACCAGGTAGCGCGCCAGCATCTGGAAGCTTGCCGCTTCCTGGGATGTGACGCCGATATGACGCAGATGCACCTGCGAGCGCGTCCAGGCGTGGATCAGTTCCTGGTTGAAGCTGTCGGGGTGGCGGTACTGGTCGAGTGCCCGGTCCACCTCCTCGCGGCTCGGCGCGGCGACCGTCCAGAAGATGACCTTGACCTTCTTGCCCGCCGGCACGCGCACGACGCGGCGCAGCGCCATGATCGGGTCGAGCGTGAAGCCGTCCGTCCCGGAAAGCTCGGCGCCCGGATCGAAGGCGGCGGCGGTGGCGAGGCTGCGGCCGCGGCCGATGAAGGCGCGGCGGTCGGTTTCGACCTCGGTGCGCCGCGACGAGCCGGCATTGTCCACGATCAGGTGGGCGATGCACATGTTCGGCTCGTTCGGGCTGCGCTTGTTGCGCTCGGCGCGGATGACGTCGCCGCGCCTGCCGATCTCGGTGCGGATGAACATCTTCGAAAACAGCGGATGGGCGCTGTCGGCGTCATCGGTCGAGATGACGGGCTCCATGTAGGAGGTCACCTCGATGAACCGGTCCTCGTTGCCCGTGTTGAGCAGCGTGATGCGCCGACCTTCGGCGTCGTGTTCGGTCGCGACGATGCATTCGACCTCGCTTGTCAGCGAGCCGACGGTCTTGGTGAAGCCGGCACGGTCGTCGCCGAATTCCGTGACGGTGACTTCGCCCTCGGCACGTTTCGGTTCCGCCGTTGCCGACCACCAGTCGCCCGACACCGTGTCGCGCAGGAAGATGAACGTGCCCCAGTTGTCTTCCGTCGGGTCCGGCTTCCAGCGCGAGACGGTCTGCCCGTTCCAGCGCGAATAGCCGGAGCCATCCGCCGTCAGCATGACGGAATAGTGCCCGTTCGACAGGAAGACGGTGGCGCGATCCTTTCCGAAGGGTTCCTTGATGACGCGCACTTCGGGCCGCAGCAGGTCGTCCTGCGAGCCGCCGACGGTTTCCGGTTCGCGCTTGGCATTGATGATCGGGATGTCGCGCGGCGCCTTTTCCTGCAGCAGCAGTTCGGCGGCTTCGATCACCGGATCGGAGTGGAATCGTTCACGCAGCACGCCGTTGAAGACGACGTTGGCGACGGCCGCAATCGACATGCCGTGATGGTGCGCCATGTAGTTGCGCACGACCGCACAGGTTTTTCCTTCGGGAACACGGGTCGGCGTGAAATCGACCGCATCGTGGAAGCCGTAGACGCCGAGCGCGCCGAGCTTGCGCAGCCGTTCGAGATTGTCGAGCGCTGCCTTCGGTGCATATTGCGAGGCGAGCAACGACGCATAGGGCGCGATGACGGCATTCTGGCCGAGACCGCGTTTCAGGCCGAGCGTCGGCACGCCGAAATTCGTGTACTGGTAGGTGAGCTGCTGGTCGCGGGCGTTGAAGGCCGCTTCCGAAATGCCCCAGGGCGTGCCGAGCCGGCGGCCGTGGTTCATCTGTTCCCGGACGATGAGATTGTTCGTCTGGTTGAGAATGCCGCCCTGCCGCTCCTGCATGACGAGCGGCGGCATCAGGTATTCGAACATCGAGCCCGACCAGGAGACGAGCGCGCCGCGCGAACCGACCGGCACGATAGGCCTGCCGAGCTTGAACCAGTGCTCGGTCGGAAGGTCACCCTTGGCGATGGCGAAAAGGCTGGTCAGCCGGGCCTCGGAGGCGAGCAGGTCGTAGCAGGCCTCGTCCAGTTCGCCGCTTTCGACGCGGTAGCCGATCGACAGCAGGCGGCGCTCGGGACGGAAGAGGAAGCCGAAATCCATCGAGAAGGCGAGGTCGCGCGTCTTGTCGCGAAGCGCGGCAAGACGGTTGCGCAGCGTCTCGATGCTGCCGACGTCGAACACGCTGTCGGAAATATGCGCCTCGCAGGTGGCAACGAGTGCAGACGCCCATTTCGCGATCTCCGCGGTCTCGGGACTGCGGATCTCGTTGTCGAGATTGACGATCAGCTTGTTCACGTCGCGCGCGAGAACCGCGAGGTTGATGACGCGGATCGAGGCGAATTCGTGCTCGCGCTTGACGGCAGCCAGCGCGTTGTGGAAGCCGGCGATGCGCTCCCGGATCAGCTTGCGCAGCGGCCGCACCGTCTTGCGGTCATCCGGCAGTTCGGCGAGCGCTTCCGAAAGGATCGATGCGACGTCGCCGATGCCGTCGAGGCTTGCCTGCAGATGCGCCGACGGCGCTTCGGCCCATTCCCGGCACATGGACGAGACCGCGATCAGGTGGCCGGCGAGATTGCCGCTGTCGACGGCGGAGACGTAGCGCGGTCCGAGCGTTTCCAGCGTGTTGGTGCGATACCAGTTGTAGAGATGGCCGCGATATTTCGGCATGCCGTCCACGGTGGCGATCGTCTGTTCGAGGCGACGCACGGTCTCCTCGAAGCCGATCCAGCCGAAGTCGCGCGCCGAAATCACCGACAGCAGATAGACGCCGATATTGGTGGGCGAGGTGCGCTCGGCCAGGACGGGATGCGGTATTTCCTGAAAATTGTCCGGCGGCAGGAAATGCTGCTCTTCGTTGACGAAATCCTCGAAATAGCGCCAGGTGCGCCGCGCGATCTTGCGCAGTTCGGAGACGACGTGATCGGGGACGATCAGCTTGTCCTCCGTCTCCGCCGACTGGCTGACATACCAGGCGATCGCCGGCGACAGCGCCCAGACGAGCGCGAAGGGGATGCCGATGAAGGGCAGGCCCGTCTTGGAGAACATCGCGAGCGCGACCGAGATCACCGCAAGCGCCGGCGCCTGCCACATCTCGCGATAGTAGTTGAGAATGTCGCCGCCGCCGGAACTGTGGACCTGGGCAGCGGTGCGCCATTCCAGCATCTTCCGGCGGCTGAAGAACAGGCGATAGAGCGAGCGGGCGATGGCATCGCCCATCAAGGCCGCCTGATGGGCGATGAAGACGATGCGCAGCGCGACCTGCGCATTGGCGGCGCGGATTTCCGACAGGACCGAATGCACATGCGCGCGGGCGACGATATCGTTGCGGCGCGGCATGATGCCGGAGATCAGCGACAGGGTCGGCGCGACGAAGAGCAGGAAGATCAGAACCGCCTGCCAGATCAGCGCCTGGTGCGGCTCCATATAGTACCAGCCCATGACGGAGGCGACGAGCCAGCCGATCGGGATGAGGCAGCGGCGCAGGTTGTCGTACATCTTCCAGCGCCCGAGCATGGAGACGCCGCTTGCCGGATTGAAGATATAGGGCAGCAACTGCCAGTCGCCGCGCGCCCAGCGATGCTGGCGCGAGGTCTCGACCTCGTAGCGCGTCGGGAAATCCTCGACCAGCTCGACATCTGTCACCAGCGCGCAGCGCGCATAGGAACCTTCGAGCAGGTCGTGCGAGAGAACGGCGTTCTCCTCGATCCGGCCCCTGATCGCCGCCTCGAAGGCATCGACGTGATAGAGGCCCTTGCCGGTGAACGTGCCTTCGCCGGCGAGATCCTGGTAGACGTCGGAGACGGTGAAGACATAGGGGTCGAGACCCCGGTTGACCGAGAAGATGCGCTGGAAGGTCGAGGCTTCGGTGCCTGTTGTCAGCGAGGGCGTCACGCGCGGCTGGAGGATGCCGTAGCCGGCAATCACGCGCCGCGTGTCGGGATCGACGACGGGGCGGTTGATCGGATGGTGCAGCTTGCCGGCAAGCTTGGTCACGGCGTCGCGCATAAGCCGCGTGTCCGCGTCGAGCGTCATCACATATTTGACGTCCTCCGGCACCGTGTTGGCACCCGGCAGAAAGCCCGTGTCGCCGTCACCGCGCAGCAGCAGGTTCAGTTCGTGCAGCTTGCCGCGCTTGCGCTCCCAGCCCATCCACACGCCTTCGCCGGGATTGTAGAGCCGGCGGCGGTGAAGCAGGAAGAAGCGCGTGCGCCCGTCGAAGGCGTATTTCGCCGCCAGTGCCGCAACCTCGCGCCGTGCATAGTCGAGCACTTCGCGGTCTGCCGGCGTTTCCTCGACAGGACTGTCGGCCCAGTCGCTGAGGAGCGCGAAGGATATCTCGCCCCTGGGGTTGGCGAGATAGTGGACCTCGAGATTGCGCACCAGCTCGTCCACATGGTCGCGCTTCGAGATCAGACAGGGCACGGCAACGAGCGTGCGGGCCTCGGCGGGAATGCCTTCCTTGAACTCGTAGCCGACGAGGCTCGTCGGCCGGACGCAGAAGGTGACGAGCGTATTGAACAGCCCGACCGCGCCTTCCGATGCCGGCAGCGCGAAGAGAACGAGCATGATCAGCCATGCGCCATCCGGAATGTCGAGCTGATCCAGGAAATAGTAGACGGCGACCATCGCGAGCAGCGTCAGCAGGATGACCGGGCCGGCGATCGCGAACCAGTCGAGGCTTTGCCCGAAGCGGACGATGCGATCGAGGATCGACGGGCGGTAGCCGATGCGCGCTTCAAGCTCCAGGCGCTTCTGCCCGACGAGATAGGCGCCGACATTCGCCTCGTGCGTGCCGGACGTATTGCTGGAAGCGGCATCTTCGGCGGTCATGGCGATCGCGGTGCGCGTCACCTCGATCTCCGTCATGCCGCAGCGGCGGGCGAGCTTTTCGATCGTGTCGCGGTATTTGTTGCGCGAGCTGAAATCGAGCTCCGTATAGTCGGAGCCCTCGCGCAGGGCGAGATCGAGATGGCTGACGCTTTCGACCCAGACCGGCCACTCGGTATCGTCGATGGCGCGCAGGCCCTTGATGATATTGCTCATCGTCACGTTGCCGGACGACAGGCGGTTGTTCTCCGAGACCAGCAGTTCGTCGAGATCGCTGCCGCGCGCCGCGACCTTCTTCTCGAGCCAGCCGATGGCCGCGCCTGATGTCTGCAGGCCGTCGCGCAGGCGGTAGAGAAGCTGTGCGACGAAGGCATTGTCGTCGACGAGCTGTTCCATCGAACGCAGATAGGCGATGCCGCGCTCGGCATCGTTGATGCGGATGAACTCGTCGGCGACCTCGTTGGCCTTGATGCGCAATTTGCGCGACTGCTCGACCCGGCTCGAAATGCGCCTCAGGTTCTCGATGAGCACGAAGCGGACGATGGAGGGCAGGGCCCAGAGCTCGCCGATCTTGAAGGGTTCGACCTTCTGGAACCCTTCGACGATGGCCGTCAGGCTGGCGCGCGAGACGCTGCTTTGCGTATGGGCGACATAGAGCCAGGCCAGCGCCAGCGTGCGCGGAATGGCCGTTCCGCCGATCTCCATCGTCGGAAGCTGACGGTAGAAGCGTCGCGGAAAGTCACGGCTGACCTCCTGGATCGCCTCTTCAACGACATAGTAGTTGTCGAGCAGCCATTCGGCGGCCGGCGTGATCGAGGCGCCGGCCTCGACGTCGCGTGCGGTTGCCCGATAGACGCGGAAGACTTCCTTCTCGTTTTCCCGGTGGCGGGCGCGAAAATCGAAAGGGGAAAATCCCGGCAACGACGCGGCACCGTCCCGCGCCAGCGCTTCGCCACAGGCCTCCAGCTCCTCCTCGCCGTAATAGTTTGCGCGGATGGCATCGTTATAATCGATGTGCTTGCTGTCCGTGTCGCGGGAGGCGTGGGGCGGTCTGTTGTGCAGGGGCATGTTGTTATTCTGAATCCGACCGGTGTTGATGAGGCCGGCGGCTTCGGGCACGCCGGTTTGCTTCGCGCGGGCAGGCACCGTCACCCTGCCGCGTTTCGCCGTGACGCCGGATGACGTCCTCCTTGCGCCGTTGTCGCCCGTCACGCGGACAATCCGCCAACAGGGCCGCTTTCCGCCGCAGAAGAACGAAATGGCTCAGGCGACACGCGAGATGGCATCGGGGCCGCGTGGTGCATGAAAACGGCATTTTTTAGCCGTATTGATAAGGAGTTGCAACAAGACTCGGCGCGCTGCGCGGCCGCAAAGCCGCGAACTGGTAAACGATCCGGCCGTTGGGCGGGAAGGCAGAGCAAGACCTTGCGCATGGCAGCTAGAATGCACCAAAGCGAATTTGGTTCCCGCAGTGCACAAAGCCGCCAATCGGCCCTTGCGAGGATTGACACGGGCGTGCCCGCCGGGCCTATTGGACCGATCAGGGTTCCTTCGGATCGATACGGTCCGGAGGCTAAGAGGGAAGCCGGTGCGATTGCCTGCAGGGCGATCAAGGCCGGAGCTGCCCCCGCAACTGTGAACGGCGAGTGACTGTCGAACAAGGCCACTGGTGCTAGCCACCGGGAAGGTATGACAGCCATGACGACCCGTGAGCCAGGAGACCTGCCCTGACGACTACGTAACGTCCATGGGCGGGGTGTCCCAATGGTGCGCTTGGCCGGCCGCTTGATGCGGCTCTTTCCATGCGTGCGCAGGCCATCCCCCAATTCGCAATTGGGGAAGACACATGATTGCAACGACATTCGACGAACCGGCAGACAGCGGCAGGCCCGAAGCCGTCTTGATATCCTGGCTGCTCTGGCAGCCGCGCGGCGCCGACCTCGCCACGGAGGCCTTGAAGGAGGTAGCGAAGCTCTCCCGCCACCGGTCCAAGGATCCGGATCTGGAACGACTCCGTTCGCTGTTCTCGACGCTTGCCGGGAGGGACCGGAAGACCCACTGAGGCGCAAGAACACATAAAGGTATGTTGACATAAAGATGTCTTTATGTGATCTCCGGTGTAGTAGCATCTACACCGGAGGGCTTTGCCATGGCCAGTTCGCACCTGGAAACCCTGTTCGGACCGGAGCTTCCGCCCCGCGACGGGCGTGAGATCCTTTCGGCACTTCAGGCCGCCGCGCGGGAGCGCATCCTCGTTCTCGACGGAGCGATGGGCACCGAGATCCAGACGCTGAAGCTTGTCGAGGACGATTTCCGCGGCGACCGTTTCGGCGACTGCGCCTGCCACCAGCAGGGCAACAACGATCTGCTGACGCTGACCCAGCCGGGCGCCATCGAGGACATCCACTATCGCTACGCGCTTGCCGGCGCCGACATCCTCGAAACCAACACCTTCTCCTCAACGACCATTGCCCAAGCCGATTACGGCATGGAGGACATGGTCTATGAACTGAACCGCGACGGCGCGCGCCTTGCGCGGCGCGCTGGCCTGCGCGCAACGGAGAAGGACGGACGCCGTCGCTTCGTCGCCGGCGCGCTCGGCCCGACCAACCGCACCGCCTCGATC
>CAMPIK010000046.1 GCA_946886325.1 uncultured Shinella sp. | reverse complement strand
GGCACCCATGCGGGGCTGCTGGCGCAGGGTGGCCTCTACGCCTCGATGTGGAACCGCCAGCGCGAGGCGACCGAGGCCGAGGAGCATCTGAAGCAGGTGCGCGAAAGCGACGAGCTGGGCGTGGTCGTGCGCAAGGCGCCGGCCAGTTAAGCGGGTCAGTCACCCGGTCCGGCAAAGAGGATCAGGTTGCCGTCCGGGTCGAGCACGATGAAAGTGCGCGCACCCCACGGCTGGGTCTTCAGCTTCTGGTGAAAGCCGACACCGGCAGCCTCGTATTCGAGAAAGAGCCTGTCGACGGCCGCCGCACTGTCGAGCGTCAGCGCGGCCGAGAGCAATTCCTCGCGGCGGCGAATGTCGCCGACGAAAACCGGCTCGCCGACGAGCCGCAGGCAGAGGCGCGTGCCGTCCCGATCGACGACACCGTAGAAGGGCGGTTCGCCATAGGTGAAATCGACGGCAAAGCCGAGTTTCCGCGTGAAGAAGGCAAGGGCTGCCGCGAAATCGGATACATAAAGCACCGCTTCGACGCCCGTCAGGATGGCGCGGGCGGCCGGCTGTACGGCTGGATCGCTCAAGGCATTTGGCTCCTGTCTTCGGGGCTGGCCCTTCTGCAAGGCCCGTTCCGGCCGATGCGCCCTACTGCAACACGCGAAACTCTGCCTTTGCTGGCCGGGACATGTCAACGCGCGGGCGGCTCAGGACGGAGCACACTCGGTAAAACACCCATGCACTTCGCGCATGGGTGTTCTGTGTATATTGCGCTGCAACATTAAATCGGTTCAGGTTATAAGAAACCCATCGAAGCAACGAGGCGCCATGGACTGGCAGCCTGCTTCGAATGCCCAGGAAAGGGGATCACCATGAACGTAGCACGCTCCTTCAACAATTGGCGCCAGTACCGTCAGACGGTCACCGAACTCGGCCGCATGTCGACGCGCGCACTGAACGATCTCGGCATCGACCGCTCGGACATCAAGCGCGTCGCCCGCGAATCCGTCGGCAACTAAGCCGTCAATCGGCACGAACGGCCAAGGCCGTTTTCTTCAAGCGCCCGGATCATTCGATCGGGCGCTTTTGTTTTGCCTAAAAATACGGCAATTTGGTTGCCGGATGGGCAGGATTGGACGATAGGTATTCGCAGAGCGCATGGCTGACTTGCAGAATTCCGTCTACGAATCCGCCGGGAACTGCGTATAGTCAACTCATCGAAGCGATGCACCTCCTCCCGCAGAGCTTCGTGATAGCGGAAACCTTCTCCTCCTCCCGAGGGTTTCTGCCCTGAACAGGGCCGCTCCTCCTCCCAGGCGCTGTTCATGTGTTTCGGAAAGCCTGCCGCACCTCCTCCCGCGGCGGGCTTTTCGTTTTTAAGGGCCTTGCGTATCCGTGCCCGACAACCCTGCGGCAGGATGCGCTTCGATTGGCGGCCGGCCTGCATTGCTCCCGCCATCTTTTCACGCTAGGTCGATGCCCGAGATCAATCGGGAGAAACCGAACATGAGTTTGGTCGATACGGTGCGCAACACGCTGGTGCCGATCCATCGCGACGGCTGGAAGTTCGTCGCCGCCTTCTTCGTCGCCTCGCTGCTTCTGGGCGCCGCCTGGGAACCGCTGATGTGGATCGGCTTCATCCTGACGGCCTGGTGCGCCTATTTCTTCCGCGACCCGGAGCGCATGACGCCGCAGGACGACGACCTCGTCATTAGCCCGGCCGACGGCCGCGTTTCCGCGATTGCCATGGTGACGCCGCCGGCCGAGCTCGAACTTGGCTCGGAGCCGATGCTGCGCATCTCCGTCTTCATGAATGTCTTCAACTGCCATGTGAACCGCGCGCCGATGCGCGGGCGCGTCGCGCGCGTCGCCTATCGGGCCGGCAAGTTCGTCAATGCGGAACTCGACAAGGCAAGCCAGGAAAACGAGCGCAACGGCCTCGTCATCGAGACGGTGCACGGGCCGATCGGCGTCGTGCAGATCGCCGGCCTCGTCGCGCGCCGCATCGTCTGCTGGACGGAGATGAACGACAACCTGGAAACCGGCGAGCGCTTCGGCCTGATCCGCTTCGGCTCCCGTCTCGACGTCTTCCTGCCCGCCGGCACGGATCCGCGCGTCAGCCTCGGCCAGACGGCCATTGCCGGCGAAACGGTGCTCGCCGAGTTCGGCTCGACCAAGGGGCCGACGGTCAGCCGGCGCGGCTGATGGAGTTAGGCAATAGGCAATAGGCTGTTGCCTTCCGAGATTGTCGGACCATCTTACTGCCTACTGCCTACTGCCTGCCAAAACGCTGCAGACGACTCGAACGAAGCGAGAAGAGATGGAAACGCCTTTCCCGCCCTACGAACCGAATGGCCCGAACGAGGAGGCGAGAGGGCCGCGCCTGCGTGAGATCCCGTTGCGGCTGATCGTGCCCAACATGATCACGGTTCTGGCCATCTGTGCCGGCCTGACGGGCATACGGCTCGCCTTCGAGAACCGCTACGAGCTCGCCGTCGGCATGGTTCTGCTCGCTGCCTTCCTCGATGGCATCGACGGCCGCGTCGCGCGGCTCCTGAAGGCGACGTCGAAATTCGGCGCGCAGATGGATTCGCTGGCCGACATCGTCAATTTCGGCGTCGCGCCGGCTCTCGTGCTCTATGTCTTCATCCTCGATCAGGCCCGTTCCTTCGGCTGGATCGCCGCCCTGATCTACGCGATTGCGGCCGGGCTCAGGCTGGCGCGCTTCAACGTCATGGCCGAGCGCGAGACGAAGGCCTCCTGGCAGTCGGAATATTTCGTCGGCGTGCCGGCGCCGGCGGGTGCCATGCTGGTGCTGCTGCCGGTCTATGTCGGTTTCCTCGGGCTCGCGCCGAGCGCTCCCTTCGCCTTCATTGCCTCGGCCTACACGGTCGTCATCGGCTTCCTGCTGGTCAGCCGCCTGCCGGTCTGGTCCGGAAAGTCTGAGGGAAGCCGCATCCGCCGCGATCTCGTGCTGCCGGTCATCCTGTTCGTCGTGATCTATGTCGCGACGCTGATGAGCTTCACCTGGGAGACCATGGTCGTGACCGTCGTCGGCTACCTTGCCACGCTGCCGTTCGGCGCCCATGCCTGGAAGCGGAAATACGGCGAATGGACGGCGCCCGAAGGCGTCATGGACAATGATTTCCCCCACGACGACACGCCGGATGGCCACAAGCCTTGAACCGCGTGCCGGCGAACCGGCCGAGCCATCACGAAATTCTGACTGTCGGTTGAAGATTGCCGGCTTGAGGGTCTGTCGCCCCTGGGCTACAGACGCTGTATATCGTTAGTGTGCTAATCATATACGGCCGATGAAATGAATGACCTGCCCGTCAGCGAAGTGATCCTCGACGAACTGTCGCGCGTGAACCGGAAGATGAAGGCGCTGTTCGATGCGCGCGTCAAGGAGAGCGGCCTGACGTTCTCGCGCGCCAGCGCGCTCTTCGTGCTGAGCCGCAACGACACGCTCAACCAGCGCGAACTGGCCGAGGAACTCGATATCGAGACGCCGACGCTGGTGCGGCTGCTCGACGGCATGGAGAAGCAGGGTTTCATCGAACGGCGTCCCGTCGATGGCGATCGTCGCGCCAAGCGCATCGTCATGACGGAGAAGGGGCTCGAGGCGGCGAGCGCGGTCAACCGCCTGGCCCATGACCTGCGCGGCGATTTTCTTCGTGGTCTCGACGAGGCCGAGATGCGCCGGATGCTGCGGGCGCTCGAGATCGTCGGCGCCAATATATCCCGAAGCTGCAAGGACTGGTGCGGCGGATCGACCGACCGCACCGCCTGACGGGGACCGCCGCGGGTTGCTGCTATTCCGGCAGCCGGTAGTCGACCAGCTTGTTTTCACGCACGATGAAGAGTTTGCCCGTTTCCGTGAGATCCGGCCCGAAGAGCGGCATCAGCGCCTGCGCAACCTCGGACGGGTGGGGAACGGTGGACGGGTCCTCGCCGGGGATCGCCTGCGCGCGCATCGCCGTGCGCGTCGCGCCCGGATCGACGGAAACGATCCGAAGCGGCATGCGCTGCGTTTCTCCGGCCCAGGTGCGCGCCAGCGCTTCGACGGCGGCCTTGGAGGCGGAGTAGGGGCCCCAGAAGGGCTTGCACTTGTGCGCGGCGCTGGATGACAGCACGATCGCGCGGCCCGCATCCGACTTCAACAGCAGCGGCTCCACCGAGCGGATCAGCCGCCAGGTCGCGGTGACGTTGATCGTCATCACCTTCTCGAAGACCTTGGCCTCGACATGGCCGATCGGCGAGATCGTGCCGAGTACGCCGGCATTCGCCATCAGGATATCAAGCTTGCCCCAGCGTTCGAAGATCGAGCCGCCGAGCTTGTCGATCGCTGCCATGTCGGCGAGGTCGAAGGGAACCAGCGTCGCCGTGCCGCCGACCGCCTTGATCGCATCGTCCAGTTCCTCGAGCCCGCCGACGGTGCGGGCGCAGGCGATCACATGGGCGCCGGCCTTTGCCAGTTCGAGGGCGGTGAAATAGCCGATCCCGCGCGATGCGCCGGTGACCAGCGCGATGCGGTCCTTGAGGTCGATGCTCATGCTGTCTGTTATTATCCGTTGCTCGCCATTACCGAGACCTTCCGTCCCATCGTCTCGCCGTCCTTGTCAAGCAGGCGCGTCGGATAGTCGCCGGTGAAATAGTGGTCGGTGAACTGCGGGCGGGCCGGATTGCGCTCGACGCCGCCGACGGCGCGGTAGAGCCCGTCGATCGACAGGAAGGCGAGCGAATCGGCGCCGATATAGCGGCACATCGCGTCCAGGCTGTCATACTGGTTGGCGAGCAGCTTCTCCCGGTCCGGCGTGTCGATGCCGTAGAAGTCCGGATAGAAGATCATCGGGCTTGCGACGCGGATATGCACTTCCTTGGCGCCGGCATCGCGGATCATCTGCACGATCTTCAGCGAGGTCGTGCCGCGCACGATGGAATCATCGACGAGGATGACCCGCTTGCCCTCGATCATCGCGCGATTGGCCGAATGTTTCAGCTTTACGCCGAAAGCGCGGATCTGCTGCGTCGGCTCGATGAAGGTGCGCCCGACATAATGGTTGCGGATGATGCCGTATTCGAAGGGAATGCCGCTTTCCTGCGCAAAGCCGAGGGCCGCCGGCGTGCCGCCATCAGGCACGGGAACGACGACATCGCCCTCGACGGGCGCTTCCTTGGCGAGATTGATGCCCATGTTCTTGCGCGCCACGTAGACGCTGCGTCCGCCGACGACCGAATCCGGCCGGGCGAAATAGACATATTCGAACAGGCAGAGCCGCTCGGGCTGCGGGTTTGCGGACTTGCGCGCCTCGATCGCGATCGAGCCGTCCGGCTGGATCTCGCAGATGATGACCTCGCCGTTCTCGACGTCGCGAACGTACTTGGCACCGATGATGTCGAGCGCGCAGGTTTCGGAGCAGAAGATCGGCCGGCCGTCGAGGTCACCCATGACGAGCGGGCGGATACCGGTCGGGTCGCGCGCGGCGATCAGCTTGGTGCGGGTGACGGCGAGCATCGAATAGCCGCCTTCCATCTGCCGGATCGCGTCGATGAAGCGGTCGGTGGTGGAGGTGTAGCGCGAGCGCGCGACGAGATGGAGCACAACCTCGGTATCCGACGTCGACTGACAGATGGCGCCGCCGGCGATGATCTGCCGGCGCAGCGTCAGGCCGTTGGTGAAATTGCCGTTATGGGCAACCGCGATGCCGCCGACTTCCAGTTCGGCGAAGAGCGGCTGGACGTTGCGCAGCGCCACTTCGCCCGTGGTCGAATAGCGCGTGTGGCCGATGGAGACGAAGCCCGGCAGCTTTGCCAGCGTCGCCGGGTCGGTATAGTGGTCGCCGACGAGCCCCATGCGCTTTTCGGTATGGAACTGCTGGCCGTCGAAGGTGACGATGCCGGCCGCTTCCTGTCCCCGGTGTTGCAGCGCATGCAGGCCGAGCGCCGTCAGCGCGGCGGCGTCCGGATGGCCGAGAATGCCGAAGACGCCGCATTCCTCGTGCAGCGTATCGCCGTCGAGGTCATCGTCGGAATGACGAACGGGGAACTGGAAGTCGCTCATTGCTCAAAACGCCTTTTCTCGGGTCGGGTTCTGGGGTCTGGAGATCGAGTGGTGCCGGAGGATCGGTCTGCCAAGCAATCCGGGCGTCTGCCGTACGGCCGGCGCAGGCATTCCTGGCGGAAATCGCCCGAACGTCGCCGATCCGTTGCAGCTATGAGCCCGTTTGCCGGTCGTCACCCTGGTCACACCTATATGTGTACGCTCTAACGGCATTGCCACCGAAGGCGGCCTTCGGTGGCAAGTGTTTCACTGTATCAAAATGCGAGACCGTCCGCTCTCCCGAATTCTGCCGGAGGCGGCGTCCCACGGCCTCAACCGTTCGTTGCCGGAACCTCTTCGGCGGGCGCCGGATCGGCCCCGTCGGTGCCCAGTTCTTCCGGTGCCGCCTCGTCGCCCGTGACGGACTTGCCGCGCAGGCGGTCGAGAATGGTCGCGTCGGCGTCTTCCGGCAGGAGAGCGATCAGCTTCGAACCCAGATTGTCGAGCAGCGGCTTCGATTTCGCGCCGGTGACCCAGACGGGCTGCTGCGCGATCGGCACGAGCCAGTTGAAGAACAGCATGGCGACGACGACGATCAGCACGCCGCGCGCGGCGCCGAACAGGAAGCCGAGCGTGCGGTCGAGCGCGCCGATACGGCTGTCGATGATGAAGTCGGCGATGCGCATGGTGATGAAGGAGATGACGATCAGCGCCAGGATGAACACGGCGGCCGCCGAACCGACAATCGCGACGGTGTCGCTCGTCGTATAGTCCTTCGCATAGGGCAGCAGTAACGGATAGAGGAAGTAGGCGGCCGCAGCGGCACCCACCCAGCTCGCCACCGACAGCACCTCGCGCGAAAAGCCGCGCACCATCGCAAGCACGGCGGAGAACAGGGCAACGCCGATGACGATACCGTCGAGAATTGTGATGGGCATATTCGTCCTACTCCAGACCTGGAAAGCCTTCTGACCCGGTCGCCGCGACCGCCGGCACCATAGCCGATGGGATCGCGAGCGTCTCAGATCGGATCATCGGCGTGAAACTGTTTCCACAATCGTTTGCCACATTCGGGGGGCGAATGCCCGTCAGTCGTCCTCGTCTGCACTCTTGAGCGCGTTCCGCGAGCCGGCGATGCGCGCCACCAGATCGGGAAGGCTCTCGATCTCCGTCCAGCGGCTGCCGTTGCCCTTGGGCAGTTCGGCGGAACCGGCGGGCAGGACTGCCTGCGCGAAACCCAGTTTTTCGGCCTCCTTGAGGCGCTGGGCGGTGTGCGCAACCGGCCGGACCGCTCCCGACAGGCTGACTTCGCCGAAATAGACGCAATCTGCGGGAAGGGCAAGACCGGCGAGCGACGAAACGAGCGCGGATGCGACGGCGAGGTCGGCGGCAGGTTCCGAGATGCGATAGCCGCCCGCCACATTCAGGTAGACGTCATGCTGGCCGAGCCTGACGCCGCAATGGGCTTCGAGCACCGCGAGGATCATCGACAGCCGTGCCGAGTCCCAGCCGACAACGGCGCGGCGCGGCGTGCCGAGCGAGGTCGGCGCGACCAGCGCCTGCACCTCGACGAGGATCGGCCGCGTCCCCTCCATGCCGGCGAAGACGGCGGCACCCGGCGATTTCGAGTTGCGTTCGCCCAGGAAAAGCTCGGACGGATTGGCGACTTCGCGCAGACCCTTGTCGGACATCTCGAAGACGCCGATCTCGTCGGTCGGGCCGAAGCGGTTCTTGACGGTCCTGAGAATGCGATAGTGATGCCCGCGGTCGCCCTCGAAATAAAGCACGGCATCGACCATGTGCTCCACGACGCGCGGACCGGCGATCTGGCCGTCCTTGGTGACATGACCGACGAGCACGATGGCGGCCCCCGTCTGCTTGGCGAAGCGGATCATCGCCTGCGCCCCGGTCCTGACCTGCGTCACCGTACCCGGCGCCGATTCGGCGACGTCGCTCCAGAGCGTCTGGATCGAATCGATGATCGCGAGGTCGGGGCGTTTTCCCTCCGCAAGCGTTGCGAGGATGTCCTCGACATTGGTTTCGGCGGCGAGCAGCACATCCGTCTCCGCCGCGCCGAGCCGCTGCGCGCGAAGGCGGATCTGCGCCACGGCTTCCTCGCCGGAGACGTAGATGACCCGGTGGCCGCGCCGGGACAGCGCCGCCGCTGCCTGCATCAGCACTGTCGACTTCCCAATGCCCGGATCACCGCCGACAAGCACGGCGGAACCGCGCACGAAGCCGCCGCCCGTCACCCGGTCGAGTTCGGAAATGCCGGTCTGGATGCGCGGGGCCTCCTCGATCTCGCCGGAGAGCGCGGTCAGGGCGACGACGCGGCCCTTCTTCGGCATCTTGCCCGGACCGGCGCCGATGCCGCCCATCGGGTCTTCCTCGACGATGGTGTTCCACTCGCCGCAGCCGTCGCATTTGCCCGACCAGCGCGTGTGCACCGTGCCGCAGTTCTGGCAGATGAATTGAGTTCGGGCTTTCGCCATCAGGTGTCGTCGCTTTCCGGAAAGTCGTCCGTCGTGAGGTTCTGGCGTCCGTGCAGGACGCGGACGACGTGAGTTTGAGAATCGTTCACCCGGAAATAGACCGTCCGCTCTCGATGCGAAATAGCCCTGAGGCCAGGCTGAAGCTGGTCTCGGGATGTGCCCGAAAGTCCAAGCTCGGCAATGCTGTGCATCTTCTTGTAGAGGTCCAGCACGAAACTGTCGGCAGCGCGCGGATTGCGTTCTGCGAGATAGGCATGGATTTGACGAAGGTCAGCTCTTGCCTGCGCGGACAGAACGAGCTTCCGTCGTCTCATTCCTGTTCCCCTCGCTTTGCGACTTTATATCGTCCAGCAATTCCTGCGCCGATGAATAGGTATAGACGCGCCCCGCGGCAATGTCGTCATCGCCTTCCTTGATCAGCCGCCGCAGTTCCTCCAGTTCGCTCTCGTCGCGCTCCAGCAATCGAAGGCCGGCGCGGACGACCTCGCTGGCATTGTTGAAGCGGCCGGAGGCAATCTGCCGGTCGATGAAGTCGTCGAAATGCGCGCTGAGCACGACGGATTTCTTGATGTTGTCGCCCATGGGGATCTCCGATCTCGCGGAGATATTAGCACAGGGTGCGAACAGTTCCTACCGCTTCGGCTCGACATAGTGGCGGGCATAGCGCCGTCCCGCAGCCGTCAGCATCGCGTAGTCGATCGTGCCGCCGGCGCGGGCCACGGTCTCGATCGGCATGTTCGGGCCGAAAAGTTCGATGAAGTCGCCGGCGCGGGCAAGGCCCGCCGGCACGTCGGTCACGTCGAAATGCGTGAGGTCCATCGTCACGCGGCCGATCAGCGGCACTTCATGGCCATGCAGCACGCCCTTGGCGCCCGAAAGGCCGGTCTGCCGCAAGGGCACGCCGGCGCCCGACAGGCTGCGCAGGTAGCCGTCCGCATAGCCGATGGCGACGACGGCGATGCGGCTGTCGCGGGTGAGAACCTCGGCGGCGCCGTAGCTGACGCTTTCGCCGGAGCGCGCATGGCGGACCTGGAGGATGCGGGCCTCGGCGGTCACCACCGGACGCATCGGATTTGCCATGCCGTTGACGGCGGAACCGCCATAGAGCGAGATGCCGGGCCGGGTGAGCGAGAAGTGGAAATCCTCGCCGAGGAAGACGCCGGCGGAATTGGCAAGGCTCGCCTCGATACCGTCGAAACCGGCGATTACCGCGCGGAAGCGGTCGAGCTGCATCCGGTTCATCGGATGCATCGCATCGTCGGCGCAGGCGAGGTGGCTGAGGATCAGCACCGGCGAGAAGCTCGCCGGCCGCACGGGGTCGTTGGCGAGCGCATGGGCTTCCTGGATCGACAGGCCGAGCCGGTTCATGCCGGTATCGACCTGGAGCGCGCAGGGGTGATCATCGCGCTCGGAAACCGCGGCCATGAAGATGGCGAGCTGTTCTTCCGATGCGATGACGGGCACGAGGTCGTTTTCGAAGAACAGCCGTTCGGACCCGGCCCACATGCCTGAGAGCACGAAGATGCGGCCATCCGGCACGATCGGGCGCAACAGGACGCCTTCGGCGGGTGTCGCCACGAAGAAGTCGCGTGCGCCGGCCGCCTGGAAGGTGCGTGCCGCCGGGACGAGCCCCGTCCCGTAGGCATCCGCCTTGAGCACGGCCGCGGTGCGGGCAGAACCCGACTTTCGCGCCATGAAGCGCCAGTTTTCCGCGAGATTGCCGAGATCGACGGTCAGCCGCGCATGCTCCTCTCCGGCGATCGGCAAGTGCGCGGGGGACTCGGCAGGGCGTTTGCTCATGCCTTGGGATAGCGCGTGGCGGGCGATCCCGCAACCGGTCGGCC
>CAMPIK010000045.1 GCA_946886325.1 uncultured Shinella sp. | reverse complement strand
GGTCGATGCGGCGGGCCTCTACTGGCTCGCCGACGGCATCGCCTGCGACATCGCACTGCGCGACGGCAGCGATCCGGCGACCGCGCGCGAGACGATTGCGGCCGCCATCGCCGGCGTGCCGATCGACCTCGTCGTGCAGCAGGCGGAGACGCGGCGCAAGGCGATGCTGATCGCCGACATGGATTCGACGATGATCCAGCAGGAATGCATCGACGAACTGGCGGCCGAAGTCGGGCTCAAGGACAAGGTGGCGGCGATCACCGCGCGCGCCATGAACGGCGAGATCGCCTTCGAGCCGGCGCTTCGGGAGCGGGTCGGGCTGCTTCGCGGGCTGCCGATTTCCGTCGTCGGCGACGTCCTTCAAAACCGCATCACCCTGATGCCTGGCGGGCCGGAACTGATTGCGACGATGAAGGCCAAGGGGCACTATACGGCGCTCGTCTCCGGCGGCTTCACCGTCTTCACCCGCGAGATCGCCGCGAAACTCGGCTTCGACGAACATCGCGCCAATCGCCTTCTCGAAGAAGACGGCATCCTGACCGGCATGGTCGAGGAGCCGATCCTCGGCAAGCAGGCGAAGGTCGATGCGCTGACCGAGATCGCGGCCCGGCTCGGCATCTCGCCGGACGACGCCATGGCCGTGGGCGACGGGGCGAACGACCTCGGCATGCTGCATCTGTCGGGATCGGGCGTGGCGCTGCATGCCAAGCCGGCCGTTGCCGCCGAGGCGCAGATGCGCATCGACCACGGCGACCTCACAGCACTTCTCTATATCCAGGGCTACCGCAAGTCCGATTTCGCGAAACCGCTGCCGTGACGACGATCATCACGACGGAGAGGCTGCGGCTGCGCAACTGGCTCGAAAGCGACCGGGATCTTTTCCACGAGATCAATTCGGACCCGGAGGTCATGGCCTTCTTTCCCTTTCGCCGGGATCGAGGCCAGTCGGACGCGCTCTTCGACCGCATTCGCCAGATTATCGCCAGTTCCGGCTTCGGCTTCTATGCCCTGGCGCTCGCCGGAACGGACGAGCCGGTCGGGTTCTGCGGCCTCGCCCGCACCGATCTTGCGCCCCAGGTGCCGGATGGCACCGTCGAGGTCGGCTGGCGCCTTGCGCGGCGACATTGGGGAAAAGGTTATGCCTCGGAGGCGGCAACCGCGTTGCTCGGCTACGGTTTTGCCAATCGCGGGCTTTCGGAAATCGTCTCCTTCGCCGTTGCCGGCAATCACCGGTCGACGGCCGTCATGACGCGGATCGGCATGAGCCCGGACCCGTCGCGGGATTTCGATCATCCGCGTATCCCGCAGGACCAGCCGCATCTCGTGCGGCATGTCTTCTATGCGATCGACCGCGACGCGTGGCGATCGTCTCGCCAAACCTGAATCGATCTCGGAACTTATTGAATCACCTTGCCCGGACATCCGGGCAAGGTCTTGTTGCGATTGATCAATCCGGTCGCGCGACTATTCCATGCGCACGGTGACGAAGCGCAGTGCGCCGGTCTTGTCGGCAATCATCATCAGCGCATTGCGCCGGTCTTCCGAGCGCAGCTTGTCGATCCGGGAGACGACCGCATCCGGCGAACTGACGGCTTCCTGGCCGATCTCGACGATCACGTCGCCCGCCTCGATGCGCCGCTCGGCGGCTGCCGAGTTTGCCGCGACGGCGGTGACCACCACGCCCTGAACCGATTCCGCGATGCCGAATTTCTGCCGGGTCGCATCGTCGAGCGTGCCGAGCGTCATGCCGAGCACGGCACCATCCGTCGCCTCCGGCTGCGTGGCCGGGTCGTCGGTCCCCTCGCCCTCCGGCGCCTGTCCTGTGTCGGCCTCGGGCGTTTCGCCGGCCTGCGCCAGTTGCTTCTCGCCGTCTTCGAGCCGGCCGAGCGTGACCTTGACCGTCTGCTCCTTGCCGTCGCGGATGACGACGACGTCGACCGCCTTGCCGACCGGGCTTTCCGCCACCACGCGCGGCAGGTCGCGCATCTCGTCGACGTCCTTGCCGTCGAAACGGATGATGACGTCGCCGGTCTTGATCGAGCCGTCATCGACCGGGCCGCCCTCGATCACGCCGGCAACCAGCGCGCCCTTGGCGTCCTTCATGCCGATGCTTTCGGCGATATCGTCCGTCACCGGCTGGATGCGCACGCCGAGCCAGCCGCGCCGGGTCTCGCCGAACTCCTTGAGTTGGGTGACGATATTCTCGGCGAGTTCCGTCGGGACGGAGAAGCCGATGCCGATCGAGCCGCCGGAGGGCGAGATGATGGCGGTGTTGATACCGATCACTTCGCCGAACATGTTGAAGAGCGGCCCGCCGGAATTGCCGCGGTTGATCGCGGCATCCGTCTGGATGAAATTGTCGTAGGGGCCGGCATTGATGTTACGGCCGCGCGCGGAAATGATGCCGACCGTCACCGAGCCGCCGAGGCCGAACGGGTTGCCGATCGCCATCACCCAGTCGCCGATGCGCATCTTGCGCGAATCGCCGAAGGGCACCGCCTTCAGCGGCACGACCGGCTCGACCTTCAGGAGCGCCAGGTCGGTCTTCGGGTCGGTGCCGATCAGCGTCGCCTTGAGCTTCGAGCCATTGGCGAAATTGACCTCGATGTCGTCGGCGCCCTCGATCACGTGATTGTTCGTGACGATGAAGCCCTCTGGATCGATGACAAAGCCGGAGCCGAGCGAGTTGACCGTGCGCGGCCGGCCGGTCTCGCCGTCGCCCTTGAAGAACTCGTCGAAGAAGTCCTGGAAGGGCGAGCCTTCCGGCACCTGCGGGATCGGCGCGCGATCCTCGTTCTTCACGTTCTGCGACGTGGAGATATTGACGACCGCATCGAGCAGCCGCTCGGCAAGGTCGGCCACGGAAGCCGGCCCGGTTTGTGTCTGTGTCTGTGTCTGTGTTTGGGCCTGTTCCTGGGCCGATGCCGATAGGGGCAGTGTGGCCGGTGTCGCTGCTATCGCAAGGCTGAGCGCCATGATGCCGGCCCGGCCCAGTGTCTTCGTTGCATTCGATGCCATGTCAGGCGCCCTCTTTCATCATACCCTCTCGCCCCAGTCTTCCGTGCGGATGAGGCGGAAATGGGATCGGTCGCGAAATGCGCCGTTTCGACTGTCTACGCACGATGCTCGACATCAGTTTTGCCCGCGAATACGAAAGCCCGCAAGGCGGTTGGAAAGGGCCTTTCGCGCTAGCCGCGGATCAGCCAGACAAGCGCCACGCCGGCCACCATCGCGACGAGGCCCGAGGCGCGCAACTGCGTCTCCGGAACTGCAGGCAGAATTCGCGCCATCGCGACCAAAAAGGAAGGGGCCAGTGCGTACACCAGCCCCTCGATGATCAGGAAGAAGGCAATTCCCGTGAGGAAATCGGCCATCGATGGTTCACTCGGCCGCTGTCGAAGGGGTCGTATTCGACGTGTCGGACGACGGCATCGTTCCTGAACCGTTCTGCATCGTGCCGTCGGCATTGTCGAAATAACGGAAGAACTCCGAATTGGGCGACAGGACCAGCGTCGTGTCCGAATCGCCCATCGCCGCGACATAGGCCCGCATCGACCGGTAGAAGTCGAAGAAGGCCGGGTCGCGCTGGAACGCTTCACCGAAGACCTTGTTGCGCTGGGCGTCGCCCTGACCGCGCAGGATTTCCGAATCGCGCTGGGCCGTTGCGACGATCTCGACGACCTGACGGTCGGCGATTGCCCGCCGGCGCTGGCCTTCCTCGTTACCACGGGCACGGATCAGTTCGGCTTCGGCGAGACGTTCGGCCTTCATGCGCTCGAAGGTCTGCTGCGAAACCTCCTGCGTCAGGTCGGTCCGGCGGATGCGCACATCCTCGATCGACAGGCCGAGATTGGCCGCATCGGCGGTCAGTTCGCCGCGCACTTCGCGCATCATCGACGCGCGCTCTTCGGAGAGTGCCGATTCGAAGCCACGCAGACCGTAGACCCGGCGCAGGGCCGCATCGAGACGCGTGCGAAGGCGCGCTTCCGCCGACTCCCGGTCGGCCGAAACCGAGACCCGGAAGCGTCGTGGATCGGAGATCTTGTAGACCACGAAAGCATCGACTTCGTAGAACTTGCCGCCCGAAACCTGCACGCGGATATCGTCGAGGTCGAAACGGAGCGCCTGGTCCGAAATGTACTGCACGCGATCGGCGTCCATGAAGGTGAACGGCAGCTTGAAATAGAGGCCGGGCTCGTCGCGGACGTCCTGGATTTCACCGAAGCGAACGACAATCGCCTGCTCGCGTTCGTTGACCACGAAGACCGACGAATAGACGATGAACAGGAGAACACCGATGACGATGAGAATGGCTGGTAAACGGCTGCCCATCACTGGTTCCCTCCCGTCTGCTGCTGCGACCGGTTGAGCTCGTTGAGCGGAAGATAGGGAACGACCCCCTGCCCGCCGCTTTGCTCGTCGATGATCACCTTCTTGGAATTCTTGAGCACGCCTTCCATCGTTTCGAGGAAGAGGCGCTTGCGGGTGACGTCGGGTGCCTGCGTATATTCATCGTAGATCGACACGAAGCGTTGCGCCTCACCTTCGGCTTCCTTGACGACGCGGTCGGTATAGGCCGCCGCCTCTTCGCGAATCTGGGCCGCCTGACCGCGGGCCTGGCCGAGCTTCTGGTTGGCGTACTGGTTGGCTTCCTCGACGAAGCGGTCCTCGTCCTGCTCGGCGCGCTGGACCTCGTCGAAGGCATCGGCCACTTCGCGCGGCGGAGCCGCATCCTCGATGGCGACCGTGTTGATCGAGATACCCGCGCCGTAGGAATCGAGCGCGGCCTGGATCGTCGTCTTGACGCTTTCGGCGATCGCCTGACGATTGTCGCGGAAAATGTCCTGCGCCGGGCGGCGCCCGACGATTTCGCGCATCGCGCTCTCGGAAACCTGCTGCAGCGTCGCTGCCGGATTTTCGAGATTGAAGAGATAGGCGCGCGGATCGGTCACGGAATAGAGCACGGAGAACTGCACGTTGACGATGTTCTGGTCGCCGGTCAGCATCAGGCCGCTGTTCTCGTTGCCGATGCCGGCCGAAAGGCGGCCGATATTCTGCTGCTGCTCGGTGATCTTCGCGACCTCGACGGTCTCGAAGGGCCAGAAATGGAAATGCAGGCCCGGCATCGAGATTTCTTCCTTCGGCTTGCCGAAGCGCAGTTCGACGCCGCGCTCGTCCGGCTGGACCGTGTAGATCGAGTTCATCAGCCAGAAGACGCCGAGGAGCAGAAGCGCGATGACGACGATGCCGCCGTTGAAGCCGCCGGGAACGACGTTCTTCAACTGATCCTGCCCGCGCCGGATGATCTCCTCCAGATCCGGCGGACCACCGTTGCCGCCGCCGGTACCGCGCGGCCGGTTCGGTCCCTGCCCCCATGGCCCTTGATTGTTTCCGCCGCCGCCGCCCCAAGGGCCGCCGCCGCCGTTCTGATTGCTCCAGGGCATTAAAACCTCTTTCTCTGGATTCTCCCAAGCTCGTGTCTCGCGAACTGTTTCGAGCCGCCACACGAAGTGACCCCGTTATAGGTATCACCCGTGCACCTTTCAACGAAACTCGGAAGCGTTAGCGTCAAATGCGGCAAAATAGTTCGTGATAGTGAACGACCGCAGGTCCCTCGGTCGAAAATGCCGTCTTCACAGCCATTTCAGGCGGCCCGCTCAGGTGGCGCCGGCCAGGTAGGCCCTCAGCCTGCCCGGCGCCGCCACGTCGCAAAGCGCATGGCGTGGCTGTCGCCGTCCGCGCGCGGGATCGGCTCCTCGAAGACACGCTCAAACACGTCGTCCGTAATCTCCGGAAAGCGCGTATCGCCCTCCACTTCGGCCTCGACAGTGGTGACATGAAGGACATCTGCGGAGGGGAAGACCTGGCGATAGATTTCGCCGCCGCCGATGATGCAGATTTCGTCCACGCCGAGCCGCTCGGCTTCGGCGCGGGCCATCGCCAGCCCCATCTCCAGCGTCGACGAGACGATCGCGCCCTCGGCGGCGAAGGCCGGGTCGCGCGTGACGATGATGTTCGGGCGCCCCGGCAGCGGCCGGCCGATCGATGCCCAGGTCTTGCGCCCCATGACAACGGGCTTGCCGAGCGTCAGTTGCTTGAAGCGCTTGAGGTCGGAGGGCAGGCGCCACGGCAGGTCGCCGTCGCGGCCGATGACGCCGTTGCGCGCCACGGCAACGACGAGAACGATTTTTGGTGTGGTCAAACTGCGGCCTCCGGCATTGGCCAGTCCCTGCCCATCAGCAAACTCGACATCTCGAAACCTCCCTTGCCGGCCCCTCGCGGCCGGCTTCGCCTCCTGGCGTCAGACGGCGATCGGCGCCTTGATCGAGGCATCGGCCTCGTAGCCGATCAGCTCGAAATCCTCGTAGCGGAACCCGAAGAGGTCCGTCACCTCAGGATTGATCTTCATGAAGGGCAAGGGCTTCGGCCTGCGCGTCCGCTGCAGCGCCACCTGTTCGAAATGGTTGTGGTAGATATGGGCATCGCCCAGCGTATGGACGAAATCGCCCGGCCGGTATCCCGTCACCTGCGCCACCATCATGGTGAGCAGCGCATAGGAGGCGATGTTGAAGGGCACGCCGAGGAAAATGTCGGCGGAGCGCTGGTAGAGCTGGCAGGAGAGCCTTCCATCCGCGACATAGAACTGGAACAGGCAATGGCAGGGCGGCAGCGCCATCTCGTCGACGAGCGCCGGGTTCCAGGCCGAGACGATATGCCGGCGGGACTGCGGATTGCGCCTGATGCCGTCGACGAGCGCCACGATCTGGTCGAGATGGCGACCGTCATGGGTCGGCCAGGAACGCCACTGGTAGCCGTAGACCGGGCCGAGTTCACCGTTCTTGTCCGCCCACTCGTCCCAGATCGTCACGCCGTTCTCGTGCAGATAGGCGATGTTGGTGTCGCCCTTCAGGAACCAGAGAAGCTCGTGGATGATGGAGCGCAGATGCAGCTTCTTCGTCGTGAGGACCGGAAAGCCCTCCTCCAGATTGAAGCGCATCTGGTGGCCGAAGACGGATCGGGTGCCGGTGCCGGTGCGGTCGGACCGGTCCGAACCGGTGTCCATCACATGGGCGAGAAGATCGAGATATTGCTGCATGGGGTCGCCGCCGATTCTGTTTGCGTCCAATCTAGGACGGGACGACCGGCGCACCAAGAACCCCGCGCGCTTTTTCCCGGCTATTCACCGCCGGTGCGAGCATCGGCGGCCGCAAAGGACGGTCCGGCCAAGGGCGATTGCCATTTCGTCACAAAGCCCTTTTCTTGGGCAGCGGAAGCTCCTATATGTCTACTGCTGCCTTGTGCAGCTATGGCAATAAACGGGCGGTGTAATAAACCCATTGGACCCGGGGGCGGTACCCGGCGCCTCCACCAAAAACCGGTCATTCGACGATGGCGACCGGCTTTTGATGGGGGCGAAATAGGATCGACAAGGGCGTAAAGATCGACTTTTTGCTCGGCATTGTACCACCGTTATCGGGCTAAAATTGTAGTTGCAAACGACAACTATGCTGAAGCACGTCTCGCTGCCTAACGGCGGTGCGACACTTCAAATCAAGCCCTTGCGGGTAGCACCGTAAGGCGGGGTCCGAAGGCACCTGGCAACAGAAGCCTTCACCTTCTCCCCTTTCGTGAAATGGTTTATAGCTGTTCCAGATGACTCGTGGAGGGCGGCACCTTTCGGGTATCATCGGCCACGGGGAATTCGGCCGGAGACGGCCCCTGCGGTTTGACGGCAGCGCCGCTTTTCGGCAAAAGCCGCAAATCACAGGCAAGAAGAAAGACAGTCGCTTATGGTGCAGGACCACATCCGCTACGACATTCTGGCTCAGGACGCGCTTCGCGGGGTCATCCGCAAGGTCCTTACCGAGGTCGCTGCGACAGGGCACCTGCCCGGCGAGCACCACTTCTTCATCACCTTCCTGACCGGCGCGCCGGGCGTGCGCATCTCGCAGCACCTGAAAGCCAAATATCCCGAGCAGATGACGATCGTCATCCAGCACCAGTTCTGGGACCTGAAGATCACCGAGAGCCTGTTCGAGATCGGCCTCTCCTTCTCCGACACGCCGGAAAAGCTGGTGATCCCCTTCAACGCCATCCGCGGCTTCTACGACCCCTCCGTCAGCTTCGAGCTTGAGTTCGACGTGCCGAGCGCCGAAGAAGAGGAGGCGCATTCCGCCGAGATCACCGCCTATCCGGCGGCAACGGCCGAGAAGATCGAGGAAACGCCGGACGACAAGCCCGAGACCGGCGCCGACGACGACGGCAACAAGCCCGGCGGCGCTTCGGTCGTATCGCTCGATTCCTTCCGCAAGAAGAACTGACGGGCAGGCAGGATGAGCGGCGACGTCGTCAACCTTCGACAGGTCCGCAAGCAGAAGGCGCGGTCCGACAAGGACAAGCGCGCCGAGCAGAACCGCATCGCCTTCGGGCGGACGAAAGCGGAAAAGTCGCTGACGGACGCGCTGAACGACAAGGCCCGGGCAAAGATCGACCAGGGCCGCATCGAGAAGCCGACACGCGACAAAGAATGACGGGCGCCATGTCCGGCGCGTGCGAAAAATTCCGAATTTTCAATCTTCTGGACCAATTTCGGGAATCGTTCTCTCAACGACCTGAATCGCCTTGCGAAGGCCGGACGCGATGATCCGCAAACATTCGGCGACGCTGCACGGACACCGCACGAGCTTCTCGCTCGAGGAGCCGTTCTGGCTCGAACTGAAGATGATCGCCAAGGCGCGCGCCATGCCACTCGCCGCCCTGATCCGCGAGATCGACGACGGCCGGGAGGCCGAAAGCAACCTCTCCTCGGCGCTCAGGGTCTATGTGCTGGCCTATCTGAAGGGACAGGTGCCGCCGTCCTGACCGGCCGCCGCGACGGGCTCCAGCGTCAATTCACGCCCGGCAGGCTGTCGAAGTTCAACGGCTGGCCGTCGCCGACCGGCGGCAATTCCCCGCGCTCCACGCCCTCGCCGGGAATGACGGGCAAGCGGCGTTCCGCCTGCTCCGCCCGCCGCTGCGCGGCCTCTTCGGCGGCGCGCTGCTGGGCCAGCCGGCGGGCTTCCGCTTCGGCCTGGCGGAGCTTCCTCTGCTCTTCCAGAACGGCGCGGCGCTGTCGTTCGACCGCCTCCGCCGCATCGCGCTCCTCTCGCGCCTTTTCGACGCTGCTGCGCACCTCGCGCCGGCGCCGTTCCTCTTCCTCGCGCTGGACGCGCGAGGCTTCGGCGAGCGCCTGGCGTTCTTCGGCCCGCGCGCGATAGAGCGCCGCCTCCCGCCGCAGCCGCTGCTTCTCCAGCACATTCGCCTGCAAGGCCTCGACCCTTCGCCGCTCCGTCTCGAACCGTCGCAGCGACAGGTAATTGGTCATGCCCTGGGCATCGAAGGCCATTTCCGGCGCCGCGAGCGGCCCACTCCAGGAAAACTCGACCTCCGGCTCGGCGCCTGTCAGCGCATCGTCTCCGGCAAGCAGGCGCATGTCGAGGCGAGCCGCAAGCGTCTGCTGCGGCAGGCCGATCTCGATATCGCCGCTGAAGCGCGCATTCGTGTCCTTGGCGGTAATCGTTTGCGCCCGCACGGTGCCGGATGCGATCCCGAAGGGAATGCGCACCTCGCCGAGACGCGTCGTCCCGCCCGTCACGGCCTCCCTGACGCTATCGATGACATTCGCCTCGGTGATGTCGCCCTCGATCCGGTCGGCGGCCGCGAGAATGGACCCGAACCCGCCCGTCTGGATGCCGTTGACGGCGATATCCTTCAACCGCACCTCGCCCGATCCGCTGGCCGCCTCGGCCATGGCGCGAAGGCTCTTGCCCGAGGCGTCGAGCGCCAGCGTCACGTCCGCCTTGCCCTCGGCCACCGGCCCGTTAGCGCCGTCCCAGACGATCCGGCCGAGATCGGCGCCGACGAGCTCGCCGCGCGCCTCGAAGAGACCGTTCTCCTCCGCATTGGCGATCTTCAGCCGGCCGTCCAGCCGGCCGCCGAGCCAGTCGCCCTTCATGGCATCCAGCGAAAAGTCGCCGCCCCGCCAGGTGAGCGCCGACGAGAAACCGTCGATCGCGCCATAGAGACCGGGCCAGAAACGCTCCGCCTCGATCTGAAGCGCCAGATCGGCATTTTCGAGAAGCGGCCTGCCGAGCGTCTCGCCGTTCAATCCGCCGTCGACGGGATCATCCACCGCCCCGAGAACGGTCTCGGCAAGCCAGGCGAGGTCCAGCGTGCCGAGCGAAAGCTTGCCCTTGCCCTTCGGGCTCTGCACGCCGCGGTCCAGTTGGAGTTCGCCGGCAATCGTGTTGCCGCCGGCCGAAGCCCTTATTTCGCCAAGCGACAGGGTGTCCGTCGTCACGGCGAGGTCGGCGGCCGCGGTCACGGCCAGACCGGCGCCGGTCTGCGGCAGTACGATGCC